>JAEUQQ010000041.1 GCA_016789685.1 Acidobacteriota bacterium
GACGTCTGCCGGCGACGATGCCGTCAGTCCTCGTGCGGTCGGCCTCTGGCGAGGCCGAGGCGTTCTTCGACGCGTTTCCGCGCTTCTCGTGCAGCGACGCGTTCCTCACGCGCTACTACGACTATCGCCTCTACGGACTCCGCCTCAACCGCCTCGCTGGCGGCGCGGGCCACGTCCGCTATCCCTGCATCGCCGAGGGCATTGGCTACTTCCACGTCCCGATCACGTACTCGGCGCAGTGCCACATGTGGGAGATGCGCTGGTCGCGCGACCCGGCGGTTGCCTTCGGATCGCTGCGCAACTTCCTCGCGACGCAGAAGGACGACGGCGCCTTCCACGGACGGATCTACTCGACGCACCTTGAACAGACCGACTTCTACCACGCGAACTGGGGCGACGCGGTACAGGCCGCGCTCGACGTGCACGACGACGAGGCGTTTGCGCGCGAGGCGTTCGAAGGGCTCGCGCGTCACGCCGAGTGGCTCGTCACGTCGCGCGATGCCGACGGCACCGGGCTCTTCGATGTCGTCGACCAGTACGAGACGGGGCAGGAGTACATGTCGCGGTACCTGGCCGTTGATCCCGACGCCGACCGCTACGGATGGGAGAATCGGATCCGCCTGAAGGGCATCGACATCTCGGTGTACGGGCACCAACTCTTCGCGCTCCTCGAGCGGCTGGCGGCGCGCGTTGGCGACGCGTCGGCACGTGCGCGGTGGGCCACGGCCCGTGCACGCACGGCGTCGGCGATCACCTCGCACTGCTGGGACGACGACGCCGGGATCTTCACGGACGTCGCCCCGGGAACGCTCGCACGGACGGGTGTGAAGGCCGCGGTGGGGTTCTATCCGCTGCTCACGGGCCTCGTCACCGACGCGCAGGCGGCGCGCCTGTTCTCGCATCTCTCGGATTCGCGCACGTTCGGCACGCCGTTCCCGCTGCCGTCGTCGAGCGTCGATGATCCCCTGTTCAACCCGCTGGCCGAGTGGAAAGGCAAGCGTCACGTCTGCCCGTGGAACGGCCGCGCCTGGCCGATGACGACGAGCCACGTGGTCGAGGGGCTGTTGCGCCAGTGGCACGGCGGACGCCGCGAGGCGGGCGCCATCGCGGGTGATGTGCTCACGCGCTACGTGCGGATGTTCTTCGATCGCGGCGACATCGCGCGTCCGACCTGCTACGAGCACTACAACCCGCTGACGGGCGATGCGGCGTTCTACCGCGGCATCGACGACTACATGCACAGCTGGGTTGCCGACCTGCTGATCCGTGGGGTCGCCGGCCTTGAACCGACGTCGACCGGCGTGCTCGTCGACCCGCTGCCGCTCCCGCTCGACTGGGTCGGCCTCGAGGGCGCCACGATTCGCGGGCATGTCGTCGATGTCGAGCGGCAGGGCGACACGGTGCGAGTTGCGATCGACGGCCGTTCGCAGTCGACACGCGTGGGCGTGCCGCTCGAGGTGCGATGGTGACGACGGTGTCGCGCCCGCCGGCGGGCATCGCGCTGCGCGGTCTCGAGAAGCGCTTTGGTGACGTGGTCGCCGTGCACCCGCTCGATCTCGAGATCGCACCCGGCGAGTTCGTCGTGTTCGTCGGTCCCTCGGGGTGCGGGAAGACGACGGTGTTGCGGATGATCGCGGGGCTCGACGACCCGTCGGCGGGCGCGGTGTGGATCGGCGGGCGAGCTGTCGAACACGTCGAGCCTGCCGATCGTGACGTGGCGATGGTCTTCCAGAGCTACGCGCTCTACCCGCACATGACCGTTCGCGAGAACCTCGCGTTCGGGCTCAGGATGCGGAAGCACGCCGCCGCCGACATCGAGCGGCGCGTCAGCCGCGCGGCGGGCGTGCTGGGGCTCGAGGCCCTCATGGAGCGCCGGCCCGGCCAACTGTCGGGTGGTCAGAAGCAGCGCGTGGCGTTCGGCCGCGCCATGGTGCGGGATCCGCAGGTGTTCCTGTTCGACGAGCCGCTGTCGAACCTCGATGCGCGCCTGCGCGCCGACATGCGGCGCGAAATCGCCGAACTGCACGCGCGCCTCGGTGCGACGATGCTCTACGTCACGCACGACCAGGTCGAGGCCATGACCCTCGGCCAGCGGATCGCGGTGATGCGCGACGGACGCCTGCAGCAGTATGCGCCGCCGCTCGAGATCTACCGGCAGCCGGCAAACCTCTATGTGGCGACATTCATCGGTACGCCGTCCATCAACCTCGTCACCGGTGACATCGTGGCGCCCGCGCAGGCAGCGGGCCGTGCGGAGCCGTCACCATGCCTCGTCGCTGGCCGCCTGTCGCTGCCTCTCGCGTCGCAGCAGTCCGCATCGCGGCGAGTGACCATTGGCGTGCGCGCCGAGAATCTTCGGGTCGTGCCGCCAGGCGACTCGGATTTCACGTCGGTCGTGCATCGCGTCGAGCGCCTTGGCAACGAATCGCTCGTGCACCTCGACGGCCCGCTCGACGACCCATGGATCGCCAGGGCCGCCGCAGATTGGGCTGGGCGCGCGGGCGACGCGGTCGGCGTCAGGCTCGATCGGCAGCACACGCTGTGGTTCGACGCTGGCGACGGGAGGCGGCTCGAGTGACGCGTCGCGTGCTGCTGCTCGCGGCCGTGTGCGTGCTGGCGTCGTTGTCGTGCGCGAGGTCGCCCGGCCCGCGCCCCGTGACCCTGCGGGTGCTCAACTGGGCCCCGGAACTCGAACTCGAACTCGAGCAGCGGATCGCCCGAGGTTTCGAAGACACGCACCCCGGCGTTCGCGTCGTCGTCGAATCGGTGGTCACCAACTTCGGCGAGAAGCTCGCGGCCGCCATCGCCTCGGGCACGCCGCCAGACGTGTTCCTGCTCGACGTTCCCGACATTCCCGCGTTCGTCGAACGCGGGCTCGTCCTCGATCTCTCGCCGTACCTGTCGCGGGTCGGCTACGACCGCGACGCGGTGTTCCCGCAGGTGCTCGACGTGTTTTCGCGCGGGCCGCGCCTCTTTGCGCTGCCCAAGGATTTCACGCCGATGGTCATCTACTACAACCGGCGTGTCTTCGACGAGGCAGGCGTGGCGCCGCCGACCGGCGGCCCGTGGACGTGGGACGAGTTTCTCGAGGTGGCACGCGCGGTCAGCCGCGATTCCGACGGCGACGGCACGCGCGACGTCGTTGCCATCGACTTCCCGCGCGATCTGTACAAGTGGGTCGCATGGGTCTGGTCGGCTGGCGGCGACATCCTGAGTCCTGACGGAAGCCGCACACGTGGGTTCCTCGACGGTGCCGACGCCGTCGCCACGTTCCGCTACCTGACCGACCTCGCGCTCGTGCATGAGGTGACGCCGCCGGTGCAGTACTCGGCTGGTGGCGACATCGCCAGGACCGGCCGGTTCTTCGCGGGACGCCAGGCGATGATGATGTCTGGGCACTGGTCGTTGCCGGTGTTGCTGAAGTATGCCGCGCGCGGAGATCTCGCGCTCGGCGTCGCCCCGGTGCCCCACCGCGCCGGCGCGCGTCCATCGACCGCCATCTACGTGTCGGGCTGGGCCGTTCCTGCCAACGTGCCGCACAAGCGCCTGGCCGTGGAACTTGCCGCATGGATGGCCGGCGAAGAAGCGCAACGCATGCGTTCGGCCACGCGCCTCGGCATCCCGGTGTTGCGTGCGCTCGCCGACGAGCAGGCGCAACGCGATCCCACCGGTGTCGAGCGCGCGTTCCTGGCACAGGTCGCCAACGGCCGGATGCCGTGGGGGGCGGTGGTGATGGACTTCCACCGCATCGAGCGCATGTCGTTCGACATCATGGATCGCCGCCTCCTCCGCGGCGACGACGTGCAGGTTGCGGCGAGCGAGATCGCCGCAGAGATCGACCGGGTGATGTCGCGATGACGATCAGGCCGGTGCATCTCGTCGCGCTGATGGCTGTGGCCGCCGGGCTCGCGCTCTTCGCGGCGCTGTCGCAGGCGCAGCGCGCGGTCACGACGGCCGAGCGCGACCTGCTCGCGGCCGAGGCGTCGATCGCGGCACGACTGCTGCGCGATGCGGGAGGGGGCGACCGAGCCGCGTCACTGTTCGGCGGCCGCGTGTCGCGCTCGCCGGTGCGCGATCCGAACGCCGTCGAGGTCGTCGTCGACGAGGCCGTTCCTGCGCGTGCGACCACTTCGGTGTTCGACGCGGACGGTTGGGACGTCGTGGGGCAGGTCGTGGTCGACGAGGATGCGTCGCGTCGCGCGAGCCTCCCGGTGTCGTTGTACGCGCTGGCCGCCGTGGCATGCGCCGCGCTCGTGGCACTCGCGACGTGGTGCGTCTCGCGGGCGGGGGTGTGTGGCCCGTCGGGCTCGCTGCGATGGCCCGTCTTCACCTGGCTCGCCGTGGGAGTCGCCGTTGCCTTCGTGCCCGCGGCCCTCGCCGAGCGCTGGGCGCAGCAATCCCTGGCGACGGTGACGGCGCAGCGTCTCGCGGTGGCAAGCCGCGTGCTCGCGGCGCGAGATGACGTCGCGGCGCTGGCCCGGGTGCCGTCGGGCATCCTCGGCCTGACGGGCCTGCGTTTCGTGCCAACGGGCACTGCAGACCGCGACCAGTTGCTCGCGTCAGGGCTGCCAGTGCAGGTCGCGCAGGCGCTCGCCGGCGCGTCGCCTGCCGAGTCGGGCCATGTCGTCGTCGAGCACGTGAGCTACGCGACGGCAGACGTGGCTAGCGCGCGGCTGATCCTGCTGCCGTACGAGCACGTGCGCAGGCCGACGTCGTCGATGGTCGCGGTGGTGGCCCTCGGGCTGTTGATTGGCGTGCCCATGATCGTGCTGTCGTCGACGATCGGCGACGCTCGCCGCGCACGGCGCGAGCTGGCGGCCTGGTCGTTCCTGGCGCCAGGACTGCTGCACCTGGCGGCGTTCACGATCGGGCCGCTCGTCTTCGCGGCCTGGCTGTCGCTGCACCGCTGGAGCCTCGTCGATCCCGCACGCCCGTTCGTGGGCCTCGAGAACTACGCCGCCCTGGCGTCGAACGCCGGCTTCTGGAACGCGCTGCTCAACACGGCGATCTTCACGCTGCACGTGCCGTTCTCGATGACACTCGCGCTCGGGCTCGCGCTGCTGGTCAGGCACCCCGGGCGCTCGTCGGTCGTGGCGCGCGCCGCATTCTTCCTGCCGAGCATCACCAGCCTCGTGGCGGTGGCGATGGTGTGGCAGTGGATGCTCAGCGACGAATACGGGCTCGCCAACGCTGCGCTCGAGGCCGCAGGCCTGCCGCGGGTGCGCTGGCTGTCGTCGCCATCGCTTGCGCTCGTGTCGATCATGATCGTGGCGACGTGGACGACGGTCGGCTTCCAGACCGTGCTGTTCCAGGCCGGGCTCACCGCGATTCCACGCGACCTCTACGACGCCGCGCGCATCGACGGCGCGAGCCGCTGGCGCCAGTTCAGGCACGTCACGCTGCCCGGATTGAGGCCGACGCTCGTGTTCGTGCTCATCACGTCGGTGATCAGCTCGTTCCAGGTGTTTGGCACCGTGTACGTGATGACCCAGGGAGGTCCGCTGCACGCGACCGATGTGGCCGTGTTCCACATCTACGAAGAAGCGTGGGAGTTGCAGCGCGTCGGCAGTGCCGCCGCGATGAGCTGGACGCTGTTTGCCGTGATCTTTGCGGTGACCTGGTTGCACTTCCGCACGCTCGAGCAGAGGGCCGAGGCGTGACACGCCCGTCGCGCGCGCTGCGCCTCGTGATGCTGGTGGCTGCGGTCGCCGCGATGCTGGTGCCGTTTGCCTGGATGATCGCGACCAGCGGGATGGAGGAACTCGAGGTCTTCCAGGATCCTCCGCCCCTCTGGCCGGCCGAGTTCCAGGGCGGCAACTACGCGGGCGCGCTCACCGCGCAGCCGTTCGCACGGTACTTCGTCAACGCCGGGGTGTTTGCCCTGATGGTCGTTGCCGGCCAGCTGATCACGTCGGCCACGGCGGGCTACGCCTTTGCCCGTCTCGACTTCCGCGGGCGTCGTGGCCTTTTCCTGTTGTGCCTGTCGACGCTCATGGTGCCAGCGGTGGTGATCCTCATCCCGCGGTTCCTGTTCGTCGATGCCCTCGAGTTGACCGACACGCACGTCGGCCTCGCGAGCACCGAACTCGTGTCTGTGTGGGGCATCTTCCTGATGCGGCAGTCGTTCAGGCAGGTGCCACGCGAACTCGAAGACGCGGCCCGCATCGACGGGGCGGGACCCTGGCGGATCTTCTGGTCGATCGCGCTGCCCCTCGTGCGCCCGGCGATGGCGACGCTCGCGCTGTTCGCCTTCCTCGACGCGTGGAAGAACCTGCTCTGGCCGCTCATCGTGACGCGCTCGCTCGAGATGCGGACGGTTGAAGTCGGCATTGCCTCGTTCCACTCGACGTACCACACCAACTGGCCCTACCAGATGGCTGCGGCGGTGGTCGCGGTGGCCCCCGTGCTGCTGCTCTTCGCCTTCACGCAGCGCTTCCTGACGCAAGGCCTGCACATGACAGGGATCAAGGGATGACTCGCACGACACTTCGCATGATCACCGTGGCGCTCGTGCTCGGATGCTCACTCGAACCGGGCCAGACGGTTGCTGGCCAGGCGGGGGCGCCGCCATCGTCGTTCGCGCCGGTCCCGAAGTTCGCCGTCGAGACATCGCCGATCGGGCTGGGCGGCGATGTGCGTCCGCAGCAGTATCTCGGCGTTGTCGGCCCGCGGTCTGCCTGGCTGGGTACGGAAACGGGAGAGGCCGAGCTGTGGGTGCACCCGTTCAAGCTGGTCAGCGGCTTCAGGCTCGACTTCCGGATCCCCGACTACACCGACCCGGTGCGCGGCGCCGACGTGGCGCGTCGCATCGATGTCAGGCCCGAGTTGACGACGATCACGTACTCGCACGCCACGTTCACCGTCCGCCAGCACATCCTCGCACCACTCGATCAACCCGGGCTGCTCGTGCTGCTCGACGTCGACAGCATTCATCCGCTCGAGATCATCGCGAGCTTCAGGAACGTGTTCCAGTACGCCTGGCCAGGCGCGTTTGGCGGGCAGTACGCCTCGTGGAACGCCGAGCGGAAGGCCTTCGTGCTCTCCGAGAGCCTGCGCAAGCGGAACGGCTATCTCGGTTCGCCGTGGGCGACGACGGCGTCGAACCATCCCGCGCATGCGCTTCCGGATGCTCCGAGCGTGTTCCGCATTCCCGTTGACGCCGAACGCGCGAAGCGTGAGTTCATTCCCATCGCCGTTGTTGCCGGCACGATGGAACGTGACGAGCTCTTCGCGACGTACCAGGGGCTCATCGCCAACGCCGCGACGCTCTACAGGGAGCGCGTCGAGCATGCCACCCGCCTGCGCGATGCGACCGTGTCGATCGATTCGCCCGACGACCGCCTCGACCTGTCGTTCGAGTGGGCCAAGGTGAACCTCGACGAGCAGCGCGTGTGCAACCCCGACCTCGGGTGTGGTCCGGTGGCGGGATGGGCGGCGTCTGGGCAGAGCCTGCGCCCAGGATTCGGGTGGTTCTTCGGCGGCGACGCGGCGATCAACTCGCTGGCGATGACGTCGGCGGGCATGCATGGCCTCGTGGCCGAGGGACTCAGGTTCTTCGCCAAGTACCAGCGTGCCGACGGCAAGATCACGCACGAGATCTCGCAGTCGGCGGGCCAGTTGCCGTGGTTCAGCGATTTTCCCTACACCTACTACCACGCCGACACGACGCCGTACTGGATCGCCGCCGCATGGCAGCACTGGCGCGCCACGGGCGACGATGCGCTGGTCGCCGAGCTGTGGCCGGCACTGCAGAAGGCGTGGACGTGGTGCCTCGAAAACGACACGGACGGCGACGGCATCATCGAGAACACGACGGGCGGCCTCGGTGCCATCGAGGTCGGCGAGATCGGCGAGAGCATCCACCAGGACGTCTACCTCGCGGCCGTGTGGATTCTCGCCATCGACGCGATGCGCGAGATGTCTGCAGCGCGCGGCGACGCGGCGCGCGCGGCTGAGGCAGAAGGACTCGCCGTTCGTGCGCGACGCACGCTCAACGAGAAATACTGGATCGAGTCGGCGCAGCACCACGCGTTCGGGATCCTCAGGTCGGGCAAGACCAACGACGCACTGTCGGTGTGGCCCGCGACCGCCGCGGCATTCGGCGAGTTCGACGCGGTACGCGGGAACCGGACCATGGCGGCGCTCGCGTCACATCGCGTCACGGCCGACTGGGGCGCACGCATGCTTGCCGATGACCATCCGCTGTACGAGCCGCTGCACTACAACATGGGTGCCGTGTGGCCCTTCGTCACGGGGTTCGTCGCGCTCGGGCACTACCGGTACGAGCGGCCGTGGGCGGGATACCCGCTCGTCGATGCGCTGTCGCAGTTGACGTTCGACTTCGCGCGCGGCCGCCACGCCGAGTTGCTGTCGGGAGCGTTCTATCGGCCGCTCGACACCGCGGTGCCACACCAGTTCTTCGCAACCTCGATGCTGGCTACGCCGATCCTGCGCGGCATCGTCGGCTGGGAGGCCAACGCGCCTGAGCGCGCCGCCCGCCTTGCGCCGCAGTTGCCGCCCTCGTGGGGTGCCTTCAACGTGAAGCGCCTCGGTGTCGGCGATGCCAGGCTCGATGTGACGTTCAGCCGGGCCCAGCAGACGCTGGTGGCGACGCTGAGAGCCACCAACGGTCCGATCACGCTCGACTACGTGCCGCAGGTGCCGGTGGGCGCCACCGAGGTGTCGTCGTTCACGACGCCAGGTAGCCGCAAGTCGGCCAGGAACGTCACCGCGCTCGTCGTCGGCGACGCCCCCGTCGTCGTGACGACGACCTGGCGCGGAGGGTACGCGATCGAGCCACCGACGACCGATCTCGCGATCGGCCAGCGAAGCGGTGGCCTTCGCGTGCTCGACGTCGTCGCCGAAGGGCGCGCCGTGCGCGTCGATGTCGAGGGCGTGGCCGGGACGACCGCCGACCTCGGGGTTCATGGCGCTGAGCCGGCGGCGGTCTCTGGTGCCGGGCAGGTGACGTGGCGCGGTAACCGCGGCACCGTGCGCGTGGCGTTCCCGGCGTCGGCCTCCGGATCGACGAGGCGCGTGTCGCTCACCATCCAGCCGCGGTGAGCCGGGACGACACCGTGGGCGCCGCGACGCCACTCGTCGGAGCGTTCGAGGCCGACGCCTGGGCCGGACTGGTCTTCGTCGTCGGCCCGGAGCGCGGGCTCTCGCTGCGGCTTGCCGTCGAGTGCGACGGACGGCGCTACGAACCGCGCGACCTCTTCATGTGCGCGCGTGACATCGGTCCGTGTGCGCCGGATGGGCAGTACGCACGCGTTGCAGTCGATCTCACGCTGCCGCAGCGCGATGGCGCGCAGGCGCCCATCAGGACCGACGCCGAGAGCGAACGTACGCTCACCTGGGAATGGGCGCGGCTCGACGCGCATACCGTGGCGATTCGGCTGTCGGCGGTGCGCCAGGTGACGGCGTCTCTCGAATGCGCCCTGCCCTGGCAGTGGCGCGGCGAATGGCACGTGTGGCCGCAGGGCGCCGCGGGATGGGCCGGACCCGATCGGGATCCGGATCAGGTCGATCCGGATGTCGTGGTGCGCGTGGTGTCAGGCGAGTCTCCATCGTGTCCCCTGCAGTTCGAAGTGTCGACGACGCCGGTTGTACTGCTCGCGACGCTCGCGGCGCACGACGAGGCCGCGGCCCTGGACCCGGTAGAGGTGTCGGCCGCGATCGATCGTGCGGCATCCGCGTATGGCGCCTGGCGTCCGCACGTCAGCGGAGCGTGGGAGGGGCTCGCGGCGTCGGTGGCGAACAACATCCACTGGATGGTGCTGCTCCAGCCAGAGCATCGGCGCCGCTACGCGCCTGCGGGGCGGCGATGGATCTTTCCGCGCGAGACGGGCGGCCGCGACGACTGGACGATCTTCGCGTGGGATGGCTACTTCAACGCGCTGCTGCTGTCGCTCGAGTCGCCTGCGCTCGCGCGAGAGATGCTCGCGGCGGTCAACGCCACGCAGTACGCGTCGGGCAACGTTCCCAACTGGCGTGGACGCCATCATGGGACGCCCGATCGTTCGCAGCCTCCCGTGGGCGCGTTCGTCGCGTTGAAACTCGCGCAGCGCACGGGCGACCTCACGCTGGCCGCGGAGTCGCTGCCGGTGCTCGACCGCTGGCATGCCTGGTGGGAACGGCGCCGGCGGCCCTCTGGGCTGTACGCGTGGGGCTCGACAGTGTCCGAGATTCCCGCGTGGGTGCCCTCGTGGGAGCGCGATGCGACGCCTCGCCAGAAGGCCGCGTGGGAGTCGGGGCAGGATGACCTGCCGAACTGGGACGACGCGGCATGGGACGACGCCGCCGGGACGCTGGCGATGGACTGCGTCGATCTCAGCGCGTTGCTTGCGCTCGACGCCGAGTGCCTGGCGCATCTGCACGACCTCGCAGGCGACGCAGGTCTGGCGCGGGCGTATCGCAACGAGCACGCGCGGTTGTGCGCGTTGATCCGCGAGCACCTGTGGGACGACGCGCGAGGCGTTTTCGCCGATCGCCACGCTGACGGATGCTTTTCGACACGCGTGGCGGCGTCGAACTTCTTCCCGCTGCTGGCGGGGGCGGCCTCGGGGTGGCAGACGGCGCGGGCGCTGGCGACGCTGCTCGATCCGGAGCGGTTCTGGGGAACGTGGATCGTTCCGACCGTCGACCGGCGGGATCCGGCGTATCGCGACCAGCAGTACTGGCGCGGCACGATCTGGCCACCGACGAACTTCCTGATCTACGAGGCGCTGCGGCGAGCGCGCGCGGATGAGGCGGCATCGACGCTTGCGTCGCGCAGCGTCGCGCTGTTCCTGCGCGACTGGCACGACCACCAGGTGTGTCGTGAGAACTTCAGCGCCATCGATGGTGGGGGCGGCGGCCAGCGCCACCAGAGCTGGGGGGCGCTGTTCTCCTGGGTGGGACTCGCCGAGTTCATCGACGTCACCGCATGGGACGGCGTGCGCATCGGATCGGTGACGGCTGAGGCGACGTCATGCGCCGAGCGTCTCCGGGTCGGTGGCCGGGAATGGGACATCACGCTGGGCCAGAATGGGATGCGCGTGGTGTGCGACGGGCGTGCCCTGATGACCGCCGATGGGATGGTGTGCCTGCGTCACACGGTCGTTTCGCCGCGTGGGTGGTGTGCAGACGCGACGGTGCGTCGCCAGACGCGCGTGACGTGCGACAACGGGAGCCGTGCGACGCTGCCTCCGGGCACGACGCGGCTTGAATGTCGCTTGTGACGGGCGGATAATCCACGCAGGGTATCGGGTTCCTCGTCTCGCATGCCCGCGCGCCCCTGGGTCCGAGACCCTCGGCGCCATCGTCCCCTGGCGCTGGTGTTGCCCCCGCATTGCCGTACGTCGGCCCTCGCCGGAGGTGGACCGTGGTGCCAATCCAGAACGTTCTCTGCCCCGTGGACTTCTCGGCAGCGACCGCGCGCCAGGTCGCGATGGCCGCCGAGTTGAGTCGCGTGTTCGGTGCGCGGCTCATCCTCCACCACAACCTCACCACCACCCCGCTTGGTGCTGGTGTCGGTTGGATGTATGCCTCAGAGGTGAGCCGCGACTTCGCCACCGAAGACGAAGTCGAGACGCGCCTGAAGCACGTGATCGAGCAGCTGCCCGCCGGCGTCGCGGCGAGCGCGTGCGTGACGCGCGGCATGCCGTGGACGGCGGTGGTCAATGCGGCGCAGGCCGAGCACGCGCAACTGGTCGTGCTCGCGACGCACGGTGAATCGAACGAAGATCACGCCTCGGTGACCGAGCAGGTACTCGAAGAGGCGGGAAGCCTGGTGCTGGTGCTGCACGAGACCGGCGACGCGGCGACCCCGCAGTTCACGACGATCACCGGCAACCGGCAGTCGTTCCTCGTGCCCACCGACTTCTCGCGCGACGCGCAGCCGGCACTGGCGCTGGCGTGCGATCTCGCGCGGCGGATGCCGATCGACCTGCACCTGCTGTACGTGGAGTCGGCGCGGCAACTCGGGAAGGAACCGACGATGGCCGAGATCGATCGGCAGCGGCTGGCCGCGCTCGTGCCCGACGATCTGAAGTCGCGTGTCACGGTGCACATCGGGACGGGAGACCCCGGGCACGAGATCGCGGCCGCGGCCGAGCGTCTCGGGGTGGCGTGCATCGTGATGGGCGAACATGCGCGGACGCCGTTCAGGCGCTGGTTCACGCACAACACCTCGCGCGACGTGCTGCACTTCGCGCACTGTCCGATCTGGTACGTGCCCGGCACGATGACCGATACGTCACCCGAGCGCGCCCTGTCGGTCGGCGCCTGATCGGCGTCCCCCCCCCGGTGGGGTCACGTCTTTCATTGCAGCATTTCTCAAGATCTGACCCCACGGGGCCACGTCTTGAGTTTTGCTGCAATGAAAGATGTGACCCCTCCGGGGGACGGGTATACTCCCGCACATCATGGCCACTCCCGTCGGTGTCATCGGACTCGGGCTCATGGGCAAGCCCATGGCCCTCAACCTCCGCAAGAAGGGCTTCGAGGTCGTCGTCCACAGCCGCAGTCGCGGGCCGGTCGATGCCCTCGTGGCCGCTGGCGCCACGGCCGTTGCGACGCCCGCCGACGTGGCAGCCGCCGCTCGCATCATCGTGACCATGCTGCCCGACGGGCCAGACGTCAGGGCAGTCATCGAGGGTGAACACGGCATCGTCTCGGCCATGCAGCCCGGCACGGTGATCATCGACTCGTCGACGATCGCCCCGGCGACCGCGCGCGACCTCGCCGCGCGCGTCGCCGAACGCGGAGGCGCGTTTCTCGACGCGCCGGTCAGCGGCGGCGAGATTGGCGCCATCGACGGAACCCTGGCCTTCATGGTCGGCGGCGATGCGGCGGCGCTCGCGCAGGTGCGCCACGTCATCGCGGCGATGGGGAATCCCGAGAAGATCGTGCACGTGGGCGTCTCGGGTGCCGGGCAGGTCTGCAAGGCGTGCAACCAGATCGTGCTTGGCGGCACGATGGCCGTCGTTGCCGAGGCCATCGCGCTCGCGCGCAAGTCAGGCGTCGACCCGATGAAGGTGCGGGCGGCGTTGATGGGCGGGTTCGCCCAGAGCCGCGTGCTCGACGTGCACGGCGAGCGGATGATCACGGCGAACTTCGTTCCCGGCTTCAAGACGAAGCTGTTCAGCAAGGACCTGGGCATTGCCCTCGACACGCTCGCCGAGGCTGGCGTGCCTGCGCCAACCTCGGCCGTCGTGCAGCAGCTCGTGCAGGCGCAGATGGCCGCAGGCGGGGCCGACGACGACTATTCGGCCATCGCCAGCGTCATCTTCGCCCTCGCCAGGCTGTAGGCGCCCGCCGTCGGTCAGTTGCCGCCGTCGCGGATGATGATGACCGGATCGGCGGCAGGCACGCCGTCGGCCGTCACGTCGAAGCAGTACCGCTGCTCGCGCGCTCCCGTGGCCACGTTGCGCGCGATGCGCAGGCGCAAGGTGCACAGCGACACGTTGTCGTCGGTCGCCAGCGGCACCAGGGCCGTCCATGTCGTGCCATCGATCTCGAGCGGCACGCGCGTCGCCGACCGATCATCGCGACCGCGGGTCGCCACGCCGCACACCAGCTCGGGCGCCCGGGCCCTCGTCACGTTGAACGGCTCGCCGCCGTCGCAGCCCTCGCGCTGCACGAACGACATCACCACCTTCACGTGTGGTGCCGGCGACTGGTTGGCGTCGAGCGCGGTCGTGCGCTTGTTGACGAAGAGGATGTCGATGTCCTTCACGCGCCCGCGCTTCACCGATTCGGTGACGAACGGCGCCGACGGCCGCCCGTCGGCCAGGCCGGGGATGGCGATCAGCATGTCGGGGAGGCTGTCGCGCTTCGTGCCTTGCGCGAAGGCTGTCGTCGCGGACGCGAGCACGAGCGTGAACACCAACAGGCGTGCCGGGGATGTGCGCATGATGCGAGTCTCCATGTGTGTCGCCGCGTGACCGGCCGGCGATCTCATCGCGCCGCCTTCACGTCGTCGTCGTACTTTGCCGTCGTCCGTGGATACCCGAGCGCGAGCGCCGATTGCAGCGTGGCGCGCGCCTCCGAGGCCATGCCCGTGAGCGCGAACACGGCAGCGGCGTTGTAGACCACCTCTGCGTTCATCGGATCGCGCGTGACCGCCGCGCGCACCGTGCGCTGTGCCTCGGCCGCGTCGCCGAGCTTCGCGCGCAGCACCGCGAGGTAGCTCTGCGCGCGCCAGTCAGCCGGGCTCACACGCAGTTCGGCCTGCGTGAGCCGCACTGCCTCGCGCCAGGCCTCGTGCGCCGCGGCCGTGCGTCCCAGCCGGGCCTCGGCATCGCCCAGCATCCGGCGGAACAGGGCATCGCCGGGGCGGAGCCCGACGGCCCTGGTGTAGTGCGCGCGCGCCTCGTCGATGCGCCCCTGCCAGAACAGCACCGTGCCGGCGTTGGCCCACGCGTCGCCCTCGGAAGGGTCGCGACGCTTCGCCTCGGTGAACTGCGCCAGCGCCTCGACCGCGCGGTCGTCGGCCATCAGGGCACTGCCCGCCAGCAGGTAGCCGCGCGCCGAGTCGGGGAGGATCGCGATGAGACGGCCGAAGGCGTCTGCGGCCGCCCTGAACTGCCCGGCGCCATACAGCGCCATGCCGAGTGCCTGGTGGTGCTCCCAGTACCCCGGACGCAGCGCGATCGCCCGCTCGATCTCGATCAGTCCGTCGTCGCGATGGCCAGCGCGGATCAGCGCTTCGCCGAGCAGTCGATGGGCGTCGTCGTTTCCGGGGGCAAGGCGGATGGCCTCGCGGGCCTCGGTCACCGCCCGCGCGGCCTCGCCACGCGAGAACAGCAGGCGCCCGCGCGCGAAGCGCACCTCGAATGTCGAGGGGGCCAGTTCCACCGCCCGGTCGAGGGCCTGCTGCGCCCGGCTGGCCCAACTCGGGTCGTCGGTCGCCCGGTACTGGAACTGCGCCGCCTCGGCGAGCCCGGCCCACGCCAGCGCAAACGACTCATCGGCCGCCAATGCCGACTCGAACGCCGCCACCGCCGCGTCGCGGTTGGCGGCGAGGTCGCGCCGGAGCAGGAGGCCGCGTCCTCGCACGTAGGCGTTGAAGGCCGCCTGGCTGGATGTCGTGGTATTCGCCGACCCACTGCCAGGCGTCGCGCCCGATGCCATCGCGACCGCGGCTTCCGCAAGGCCCGCGCGCACCCGATCGTCGAGCGGGCGTTCGAGCGCAAAGTAGTCGTCGGCGGCACCGTCGACGTGCCCGCTCCACACGACCGTGCCACCCTCGACGCGCGACAGGGTCAGGTAGACGCGCAATCGTGCAGGTGCCTGGGCCTGCACTCGCCCAGAGAGCACCAGGGAGGCGCCCTGTTCCTGGGCCTCGCGTTCGGGCGGGGGCGCCCCTGGCCTGTCGAAGCCGGCGCTCCGCACGACCCGGATGCTGGCGGCGCGCGTCACCGCCGCGAGTGCCATCTGCGAGACGCTGTCGGCCACGTTGGCGTAGACGTCGGCGCCGCCCGTACCGTCAACCAGCGGCGTCACCATCAGGACGTCTGGCGTGGTCGAGGCTTGAGGCGGCGACGGTCGTGTGAGCAGCCACGCGGTTACGCTCGTGGCCAGCGCCAGGGCAGCGATGGCCATCCACCGGCCCGTGCGTGCCCGAGCCGCAGGAGCTGCAGCCGGATGCACGACCGTGGTGGCTCGCGCCGGCGCCAGGGCCTCGGCCAGGGCCGACGCCGAGCCGAACCGATCGCCCGGCTGCCTGGCCATCGCGCGCCTGACCACCTGTGACAGCGGCGCGCCAGCGGCGCGATCGAGCAATTCGGCCGAGGGCAGCGGGCCTTCGAGGATGGCGGCCGCGAGGGCGAGCGTCGTATCGCCCTTGAACGGCTTCGCACCGACAAGCGCCTCGTACAACGTCACGCCCAGGGCGTAGATGTCTCCGCCTTCGTCGGCCACGGCCCCACGCAGGCGCTCGGGCGACATGTAGGCGGTGGTGCCGGCATTGCGCTCGACGACGATGTCGGCGGTGGCCGTTTCGCTGTGCGCCTGTTGTTCGAGTGACGGACCAGCGAGGCCGAAATCGAGAATCTTCGGCCGGCCGTCTTCGGTGAGCACGATGTTGCCGGGTTTGAGGTCGCGGTGGACGATCCCGGCGTCGTGTGCGGCAGCGAGGGCTTCGGCCAGCTGCCGGCCAATCGTCCAGACGTCATCTGCCGTGAGCGGGCCCCGCGCAAGCCGCGTAGCCAGTGACTCGCCCTCGATGTACTCCATGACGATGCAGGGCGTGCCGGCGTCATCGAGGATGTCGTAGACGGTCGCGATGTTGGGGTGCGACAACGCGGCCGCCGCCCTGGCTTCGCGGAGCAGTCGTTTGGGGTTGACGCGCGCGCCGACGAGGTCCTGGCGGAGCCGCTTGATGGCCACACGCCGAGACAGCCGCTCGTCGTCGGCGAGAAAGACCTCTCCCATTCCGCCGGCGCCGATCCGGCTGACGAGTCGGTAGGGGCCGACCCGAGAGCCCGGCAACCAGGAAGACGCTGTCATGTGGAAAGCGTCGGCAGCATATCGGGCGCCCGCAGGGCGGTCAAGGCAGCTGCAGGCATCGACTGCGGGCGCTCTTTGGTGCCGGGCGACGCCCCGGCCGACGGCGCGGGGAGGGGACCTCGGCCGCGTCCGGACGAGGACACCGCCTGTGGACGCCGGCACCGTGCGGGTCGTGCCGGGGCGCGTGGCGCCCGCCCACGAGACGACCCACGCTGGCACAAACTCTGCTATTACGTGCCCGATATGACGCGTGCGCAATCATTCCCTCAGCTGACCCTCACCGCCTGCACCCTGCTCATCGCCCTCACGGCCGCCTGTGGCGGGTCGGGCAGTTCATCGCCGACCTCCCCGACGAGCACGACGGCCACCACCACGAGCACCACGACGACAACGACGACCACCACGAGTTCGTCGCCGTTGTCGTACGACCAGGACCTGGCGCCGATCTTCGCGACCGACTGCGTGTCGTGCCACCGCGCGGGGAACGCCCGGGGCGGCTATGCCATGGACTCGTACGCGGCCGTCATGACGATGGTCACGCCGGGAAGTGCCAGTAGCCACCTCGTGACCTCGACCCGGTCGGGCGGCAGCATGTATCGTTACTTCAGTGGCGACGCGGCATCGAAGAGCGAACTGGTTCGCCGGTGGGTCGTCGAGAACAACGCCGCCCAGGCGCGGTAGGCGCTGGCGCCGGCGGCCGGTGTTGGGGAGGCTTCCCGGCGCGGCGGCGGGTGTGGATGCCCGCCGTGTACAGATTCGGTCCCTCACTCGTTATAGGAGGACGGGGGCCGGGATGAGTGTCCGGCCGGGGAGTGCATGTACACGCGAAGCAACAGCCTGAGACCGGCGGGGCGACTTGGCCGGTGGGGCAATGTCGAAATGGATCGGGCGCGGGCGCGCCAGGGAACTGCGGCGTCTGACCAGTCACAGGTCCTGTTGACCGTGCTGGCCGTGGCGGCGCTGGGTGTCGCCGTCCTGGTCTCCAGGCTGGTCGACACGCAGGTCACCGGCGAGTACGCGTTCGCGTTCCGCGCGCTCTGGTGGCTCATGCTGGCGTTCAACGTCGTCGATGCGTTCGTCCAGCGGACGCGCCTCGAGGCGTGGAACACGCTGCTGCTCAAGTACGTGATGGTCGGGGTGACCTACGCGATCCTGGTCTGACTCCGCCAGTTCCCGCCCCTGTCGGCCTCAGTACTCTTCGAACATCCGCTGAATCTCGTCGCGCGACGTGGTGCGCGTGAGCGCGAGCATCAACAGCAGCCGTGCCTTGACCGGGGCCAGGTCTTCGGCGCTGACCGTCGTCGCCGCCCGCTGCGCGAATGCCGGCGGGATGGCCGCGCCCCGCCGCGATGCGATGCGGCCTGATCCCGTGCGCGTGCCGTTCACGATGAGCACCTGCTTGCTGCGGGCGTAGTCGAGGCCGTCGCCCTGCGTGCCGCTCGTGGCGCCCGCGCCGGCCGTGGCGACCACCAGGCCCCTGGCGCCCGCATCGACGGCCGCCTTGATGAGGTCGCCAGGCGCATCCTGGTAGACCATGACGATGTCGACCCGTGGCAGCGTGGTGATCGCCTGCACGTCGAACTCGACACGCGCCCCGCGCCGCTTGAGCGGGTGCCGGTAGTACACGACACGATCGGCGTCGACCACGCCGAGCACGCCGACCGTCCGCGACTGGAAGGTGTGGAGGCGCAGGGCGTCGGTCTTCGTCACGTCGCGCGCGCTGTTGATCTCGTCGTTGAGCACCACCAGCGTGCCCAGCCCGCGCGACTGCGGATCGGCCGCCACGCGGAACCCCTCGAGCAGGTTCGCTGCCCCCTCGTACCCCAGCGTGCTCGGATTCCGCATCGAGCCCACCACGACCACCGGCCGCTCGTCGCGCACGGTGAGGTGCAGGAAGTAGGCGAGTTCCTCGAGCGTATCGGTTCCTGATGTCACCACCGCGCCGGCCAGGTCGGCCTCGGCCGCGAACGCCGCGTTGATTCGCCGCGACAGGTCGAGGAACTGCGACAGCGTCAGCTGGCTGCTGGCCACGTTGGCAAACTGCTCCGACTCGGCGCGGGCATAGCGGTCGAGTCCCGGCATCGACGCGAGCAACTCCGCGTCAGTGAGTCGCTTGCCCGTCCGGTTCGAAATGGTGCCGCCGGTGGCGAAGAGCCTGACACGCGGCTTCGGCCCCGACTGTGCGTCGGTCGTTGCGGCCGTGGCGGCCGCCGGTGTCGAAGCGGGCTGGGCGCCTCCTGCGGCTGGCGTCGCCGCCACGACGACGGTGAGCAGCAGCGAGACGAGTGACGCCCGGATCAACGCGCAGCTCCGTGCGCGCCGCGGTTGACCCGCGACAGCCACGCGGCGAGGTCGTCGGCTGCGTGCTCGGGCGTGTCGCCGTCGAAGGGCATCATCGCCGTAGTCTGTCCGAACGCGTTCACCACCCGTGCGCGCCAGTGCGTGCCCGCTTTCGAGACCTCGATGCGATACACGCGGTCGTTGATGCGGTGTTCGAAGCGATGCAGGGCAGGCGTGCGCATGGGGCACCAGGAGGCCGGAAAACGGACGCGCAGCCGGGCGCGTGACGTCGTAACGATGGCGGAACATTCTCGACGAGCGTGGCACCGCATACAAGCGAAGGGATCGACGAATCACGACGCTGTGGAAACGTTTCGCGCGCGATCGAACGCCAGTTGCGCCGGAAAAATTCCGTGCCGCCGCCGATCCACAGGCTTTCCACCGATCGTCCACATCTTTTCCACAGGTCGTACTTGACCTGCGCCGCGATCGGTCCGTACGCTCACCCGGTCTGATGACGCGTCACCTCCTGGCCGGCTGTTGTGCCGCACTCGCCGTGGTGGGCCTCGCGGCGCGTGCCGCCGCGCAGCCGGCGGTGCCCCTGCCGCTCTACCGCATCGTCCTCACCGATGGCACCAGCGTGGATGCCTACGGCGAGTGGGTCCGCGTCGGCGACCGCGTGGTGTTCTCGCTGGCGCTCGATCCGCAGCGCGATCCCCCGGCGCTGCGCCTGTCGAGTGTGCCGGCCGACCGCGTCGACTTCGCGGCGACCGAGCGGTACCGCGACGCCTTGCGCGCGGCGACGTACGCCGCCACGCGCGGAGATGCCGATTTCGACGCCCTCAGCGTCGAGGTTGCGCGGTTGCTCAGTGAGGCCGCGCGGGTGACCGATGCCGGGCAGAAGCTGGTGCTCGCCGAGCGAGCGCGCAAGGTGCTGGCCGAGTGGCCGGCGACGCATCACTCCTACCGCCTCGATGAAGTGCGGCAGATCCATGCGCTGGTCGACGACGTTGTCGCCGACTTGCGCGCCACGCGCGGTGACACGGCGTTTGACCTGAGCCTCGTTGCGCAGGTCATGCCGCCGCCGTCGGTGCCGCTGGCCCCGCCGCCCACGCTGCGCGAGACGATCGCGCAGGTCCTTGGGCTCAGCCGACTCGCAGACTCCTCGTCGGAACGCGTGTCGCTCCTGCGCACAGCGAGCCTCCTCGCGCGCGAGCGCGTCGCGGCCGCGCCTGCCCGCGACGCCGACGCCGATGCGATCGCCCGGATGGCGACCGAGATCGATGGCGACCTCTCGCGCGAACTGCGCGTCGATGCGGCCTACGCGTCGCTCAAGGCGCGCGTGCTCGGTGATGCCTTGCGCGCCGCCGCGCGGGCCGACGTGCGCGCTGTCGAGCGGATCGTGACGCGCGCCCGGGCGCGCGACAGCGCCCTTGGGCACTCGCGCCCCGACGTGATGAGCGAGGTTGCGGCCTCGCTCGAACGGTACCTCGACACGGCACGGCAGCTTCGACTGGCGCGCGATCAGTGGAATGCACGCAAGCCCGTCCTCGCTGATTACGCCGATCGGATCGCGCCGGCGCTGCGCGCCCTGCGCCGTGCCACGCCGGCCCTCGATGACGTGCGGACGTTCTCTGGGCCGTCGGTGCGCGTGCTGACGAAGACCGACCTGGCGCTGACCGATGCCGACGCCCGTCTGCGCAACGCGCCCGCCCCAGACGAGGCGCGTGCTGCCCACGCGATCGTGCTCAGCGCAGTGCAACTGGCGCGCAACGCCGTGCGCCTGCGGCGCGACGCGATCGAGAGGGCCGATATGCAGCGGGCCCGCGACGCGTCGGCGGCGGCCGCCGGCGCCCTGATGATGTCTGACCGCGCCCGCGACGACATCGAGCGCGCGCTGAAGCCGCCCACCCTGCGATGAGTACGCCGCGCGACGTCCGCCTCGTCC
>JAEUQQ010000062.1 GCA_016789685.1 Acidobacteriota bacterium
GGATCAGCGACGATGATGGCGTCGCGCGTGGCGTCGGCGAGTGTGGGGCGCGGCGTGTCCGTCACTGGCGCTCCCGCAGCACGCGCAACGGGTTGAAATCCGACCATTCACGCGTGAGGCCGCGCTGCAGTTCGGCGCGCAGCAGGTCAGACGAGGGCCGGCGGAGGCCGGGGTCGTCTACCTTGACGCGGCCTTCGGGAGCCGCGGCATCGGCGCGGTCGAGCGCGGCGAGGCCCTCCCTGAACAGCGCGTCGTTGTTCGAGAAGCGTCCCCACCCCTGGCGGTAGCACGCGTAGGCGGTGTAGAACTGCACGTTCGCGTCGCGCTGGGCGGGGTCGGCGCGCGTGAACGCGAGGCGCGCCTCGGCGAAGCGATCGGCGCGGAAGTGTTCGAGGCCCTCGGCAAACGCCTGCGCGTCGATGCGGTAGAGGCCGACGCTCGACGTGAGGCCGCCGCGCACCTCGGCCAGCGTCGCCGGCTGCGCGGCATAGAGCCAGAGGAGCAGCGCCGTCGCCCCCACGCTGACGACGAGCCCGCTCCCGCGAATGAGCGTCGAAGGGGTCACGTCTTTCATTACAGCATTTTTCAAGACCTGGCACCCACCAGAACTGCGCCGGCGCCCGCCCGGCCCTCCGCGCGCCACCTGTGACACTATCGTCTCGCCCGCGACGGGGCGCGCCGCCCGCCGCAACCGGCCAGCGCCAGTCCCGCCGAGGATGTCACCCATGCCCGATGACCAGATGCCACCACTGTTCTTCGAGTTGTTCAGCGGCCTGCCCCGGCAGGGCCCCGGCGACGATGCCAGCACTCGCCGCGCCCTGGGCCTGCTGCCCGCACTCACTCCAACGAGCCGTGTGCTCGACATCGGCTGCGGCACCGGCGCGCAGACATTCGCGCTCGCCGAGGCCACCCCCGCGCACATCGTCGCCATCGACAACCACGCGCCATTCGTCGAGGCGCTCAACGCGCGGGCCCGGGCGTGCGGTCTCGCGCATCGGCTCGAGGCACGCGTCGGTGACATGCGCGCGATCGACCCGGCGCTGGCGCCGGTCGACCTGGTGTGGAGCGAAGGGGCGATCTACGCGATGGGCTTCGAGGCCGGACTGCGCGCGTGGCGGACGCTGCTGGCGCCGGGCGGGCACCTCGTCGTGAGCGAGGCGTGCTGGATGCGGCCTGCCGTCCCGGCCGAGTGCGCCGCGTTCTGGGACGAGGAGTATCCGGCGATCCGCGACGTGCCGACGCAACTCGCACGCATCCCGGGCTGTGGCTACGACATCGTCGGGCACTTTCCGCTGCCGGCGTCGTCGTGGTGGGGCGACTACTACGCGCCGCTCGAGCAGAACGTCATCGCGTTCAGTGCACGGCACCGCGACAACGCCGAGGCACTGGCGCTTGCGGCGACCGTGGCCCGCGAGATCGACATCTGGCGCCGCTACTCGTCGTACTACAGCTACGAGTTCTTCGTGCTCCGCGCCGGCTAGCGCGAGGGGGTCACGTCTTTCATTGCAGCAAAATTCAAGACGTGACCCCTCGGGGTCAGGTCTTGAGAAATGCTGCAATGAAAGACGTGACCCCGCCGGGATCAGCGCAGCTCGGCGCGCAGGGCGGCCGCGAGGGCGTCGACGTCGGACGGCGTGTTGAACAGGTGGGTCGAAACCCGGATGCCGTTGAGCCAGGTCGCGGGCACGACCTTCACCTCGATGTTGTGGGCGCTGCGCAGCCGCTCGCGCAACGCGCCTGCCTTGATCGTGCCGGGCAGCCTGAACGTGAGCAACGGCGACGCCAGCGCCCCCGCTGGCGGGCTCACGACCTCGACGTTCGGCACCGCGCGCAGTGCCGCATGTACCTGCTCGCGCAGGGCGAGGTTGTGTGCCTCGATGCGCGCGAGCCCGATGCCCGCCAGGTAGTCGATCGACGCGCCGAGGCCGATGACGCTCGGAAGGCTGCACACGCCCGACGAGTTGGAATACGCGGCGCGGCCCCCTTCGAGCGCGATGGGATCGATGGTCCTGCCGATGTCGGCACCGAGATAGAGCAGGCCCGTGCCCTTCGGCCCCAGCAGCCACTTGTGACCGCTCGTCGCGTAGGCGTGACACCCGAGGGCCTTCACGTCGACCGCGATGCCGCCCACGGCCTGCGCGCCATCCACGACCGCGAGGCACCCGCGCGAGCGCGCCAGCGCCGACAACGCGGCCACGGGCAGCCTCAGGCCCGTCGAGCTGAGCACGTGCGAGAACGACAGCACGCGCGTCCGCGGCGTGATCCCCGCCTCGAAC
>JAEUQQ010000066.1 GCA_016789685.1 Acidobacteriota bacterium
GCGCACCACACACCGCACCGCTGCCCTGGTCATGGCGACGTTCGCCTCGCTCGCCTTCGCCGTCGTCGCGACCGCCGCTCCCTCGCTGAAGGGGCGCGCCGTGTGGGCACACCCGCGCGATGCGGGCACGACCGAGGCGTCGGTGCGCGCGTTCGTCGATCGGCTCGCCACCGCCCACGTCAACACGGTCGTCATGGAGGTCAAGACCGCCACGGGCCTTTTCTGGCCGAGCACGCGCTTTGCCGAGGCGGTCGTGCCCGAGTACCGGACGTTCGACTTCCCCGCCGTGCTGATCCGCGAAGCGCACGCGCGCGGAATCCAGGTACACGCGTGGTTCTTCGATTTTGCCGAGGGCGCCGACTCGCCCGTCGTCAAGGCGCATCCCGAGTGGCTGGCGCGATCGCCCGAGGGCACCCCGACGACGGTTGAGGTCCTGCGTGGCCGACCGTACCGTCTCGCGTGGATGTGCCCGGCGCAGCGCCCCGGCTACACCGACCAGTGGCTGATCCCGGTGATCGTCGAGTTCGCGGCGCGCTACGACGTCGATGCCATCCACCACGACTACGTGCGGTACCCCGGTGACCTCGCGCCCGACACCTACTGCTTCTGCGACTTCTGCCTCAAGGCCCTGCCGGCGCACGCGTCGTACCAGTCGCAGGCGCGCCCGGATGATCCGCTGCTCTCGCCGTTCGATCGCCCGCATCTCGAGGCGCACTGGGAACGGAGTCCGCGCGTCCTGCCGCCCAACTGGGACCAGTACTCGCGCGCGATGAAGAGCCGCCTGCTGCTCGAGGGCAGTTTCTTCGCCGGCGGCAATCGCGATCTCGACTACTTCTTCTACGAGTACCGCACGCATCACATCGCGCAGTTCACGCGCGACGTGTTCGAGGCCGTGCGTGCGGTGAAGCCGCGGATCGAGGTGTCGGCGGCGGTGTTCAGGAACCCCGTGCAGAGCGGACGCTTCATTGGCCAGGACTGGCGCCGCTTTGCGCCGTGGGTCCAGTACCTGATGCCGATGGACTACCGCGGCCACTACGCGGGATCGTTCGAGACGCACCTCGATCTGCTGGCCGAGTCGATCCAGCAGCAGAAGGCCTGGGCGCGCGACTTCGCGCACCTGTGGATCGGCGTCGCGGCCACGCAGCTCTACGACGAGGAGCGGCAACCGCTGCAGCAGCTGCGCGCGATCGCCCTCAGCGGCGGTTCGGGCACCGAGGCGCGGCCCGCCTTCGATCGCGTCGCGACGCGCCTCAGGCGCTTCGCGCCCGACCTGCACGCCGCCCTGGCGGCGTTCGTGGCGGCGCCAGACGCGTCGGCCGAACTCGTCGCGCGCATCGACGCCTTCCTGGCCGATCCGCCCGCCGGTTACTATCCGCCCGAGAAGCTCACCGACACGCTCGAACGCGTGCGCGCGCAGGATGTCGAGGGAGTGGTCGTCTTCTCGACGTCGGGGCTCACGTCGACGAAGCTCTGGGACGCCATCGCCGCCTTCTTCGCGAAGTAGCCCCGGCGAACCGTCACGCCCCCCCCGGACGTCGGCGGTGGGGCGCGTCTCTCAGCGACGGGACAACAACGGCGCGTGCGGCGCTATTCCTGCGTCTTCCAGGCAACGCGATCGAACGCGATGCGCTCGGCCTGCGTGCCCGTGATGTGCGCGACGATCTGCCTGGCGTGGAAGCGTCCGTTCTCGATGAACCAGCGGCTCGTGTGCAGGCCGCCGCAGACGGTGCCCGCGATGTAGACCCCCTGGCGGTTGGTCTCGAACGTGCCCTCGTCATACACCGGCGTCTGCCACTCGTCGTCGCCGACCGCGATGCCCATCGCGCCGAGGAAGGCGTAATCGGGCCGGTAGCCCGTGAGGGCGAGCAGCCAGTCGTTGGCGATCTCGCGCTCGCCGTCGGGCGTCTGCACGACGACCGACGCCTGGCGAATCTCGGTGACCGTGGTGTTGAAGCAGGCCGTGATGCTGCCTTCCTTGATGCGGTTCTCGAGGTCGGGCTTTATCCAGTACTTCACCTTGTCAGACACCGCAGCGCCGCGGACGAGCAGCGTGACCTCGGCCCCGTGGCGGTGGCAATCGAGCGCCGCCTTGGCCGCGGAGTTCTTCGCGCCGACGATGGCGACCTTCTGGCCGACGTAGGGATACGGTTCGCGGTAGTAGTGCGTGACCTTCGGCAGGTCCTCGCCGGGCACGTTGAGCAGGTTGGGATGGTCGTAGAAGCCGACGGCAACGACCACGTGCCTGGCCGCGTGTTCGCCCTTCTCGGTGACGAGGGTGAAGGCGCCGTGCGCGCCCCGCAGGCCGATGACGCGCTCGTAGAGGCGCAGCTCGAGCCCTTCGCGGGCAGCGACGCCCCGGTAGTACTCGAGGCCCTCCTCGCGCGTGGGTTTGTAGCCCTGCACGGGGAACGGATGGCCGCCGATCTCGATCAGGTCGGGCGTCGAGAAGAACTCCATCCGCGCCGGGTAGCCGACGATCGACTGGGCGAGGGCCCCCTTGTCGATGACCAGGGCGGTGAGGCCGGCGCGGCGGGCTTCGATGGCGGCGGCGAGGCCGACGGGCCCGGCGCCGATGACGATGACGTCATGCATCCCTGCACTGTGCCACGACGCTGGCCGGCGAGTCACGCGGTGCGGGTGTCATTGGCGGCGCATCGCGCACTCGCACCCGGCAGCCCTCTGCCTCCCGGCGAGGCGTCATCGCACCGGGAGGCCTGAGGGTCCGTGATCAGGCGCGGCGGCGCGAACGGGCAACGAGGCAGGCCGTGGCCAGGGCCACCATGAGCAGCGTCGCCGGTTCTGGCACCGAGGGTGCGGTCACCGACACGTTGTCGAGGTAGAACGCGAAGTGCTCGTCGACGAACCCCGGGGGCCATCCGAGTTCAGACACCACCAGCTCGGTGCCGACGTCGAAGAAGCCGGCCGGCGCCGTCCACGTCTGCTCGAAGCGGTGCCACCCGTACACCCCCGGTGTTCCATCGCTGCACCGTGGCAGCGGGAGGCTTGGGTCGGGCAACCAGCACGTGCCATCCCACGGCTCGTCATAGCTGACGGTGCCGAACTCGCTGTAGGGCGTCCCCCCGGGGGCGTTGAATCCCACGGTGAGTTCGCGCCCCCGACTCGGCGAGAGCATCGGCGCCGACGACCCGCCGGGAACACCGACGTCCCACGACGCAAACAGGTAGTCGAACGACAGCGTGACCGACGTCCGCCCCGACAGGTCGATCCCCTGGACGAGCCGCGAGCCGCTGACCAGCTTCGCAAACGGCTCCTGGCCCTGTCGCTCGACGGTGAGGCCATCGGGGGCGTCTGAGGCGACCACTGTGACACCGGTGCTCGAGGTCCAGCCGGCGAGGCCGGCGTCGAAGCCGCCGTTGATAGAGAGGGTTTCGGCGCTCGCGGGCGAGGGGGCGAGGAGCGGGATCAGAACGATGAGTAGCAGAACAGCCCGATGAGCACGCCTGAGCATTGCAGCCTCCGCATGGCGTCTGGCCCAGGGGCGGCACGACAGGTCGCCCGCTGAGGCAGGCGCGCATCACTGGTCACACTACTCCTCATCTGTCTCGGCTTCAACGTGATCCTCTGAGCTGCCCGCCCCGGCAGCTCAGGCCAGTCTGACGGGGGTGGCCAGGTGCGGATGCCGGCCCTCGGCACCCGCGTAGTGCCTGGCAATCGCCGCGAGGTCCGCGCCCGGGTCGCCGCACAACTGCAGGCAGCCGACGACACCCACGCGACGGGCGCGGAAGTCGAGCACGGCCAGCGCCAGCGGCACGTCGGCCTCGACGGCAACCCGATGGAAGCCGCTGCGCCAGCCCTCGCGGCGGCCGCGCGTGCCTTCGGGCGACAGCGCGAGCCACAGGAACTCGTCGGCCGCGCGCGCGCGGCGCATCCGCGCGACCATCTCGCCCACGATGCCCTGCGGCGCATGCCGATCGACGGGAATGCCGCCGAGCCACCGCAGCCACGCCCCGAGGATCGGCACGTCGAACAGCGGGTCCTTGCCCCAGAAGATGAGGTCGATGCCGATGGCCCACTTGGCCAGGAGCCCGATCGGCAGGTCCCAGTTCGAGGTGTGCGGATACACGATCGCGACGCCCTGCCGGGCCGGAAGGCCGTCGAACAGCAGGCGCCATCCCGCAAGGCGCAACAGCGCTGCGGCCACGCGACTGCCTCGCAACGCGATGGGGCGTTCGTGGATCACGCGGGGCGCGTTGGTCGTCATCTCGTGGAAGGGATCAGTCGCGGAGTCTACCACCGCCAACCCCGGTGCCGCCGGACACCGCCGGCGCGAGCCGGACGGTCGACCTCTGACAGGAGCGGCGGCATCGCCAGGATCCGCGAGCCATCGCGCCGGGGGTTGGCAGACCACGAACCGCGGCCGCACCGACGGCAGGTTCCAACCGACCGCCGGATTCGATACGCTGACGCGATGCCAGCGCCCGACGGGACGTTCACCAGCGCGTGCCCCCGCAACTGCTACAGCACGTGCGGCCTGCGCGTCACGGTCAGCGGCGGCCGCCTGCGCCGCCTCGAGCCGCACGCGGGCAACGCCGCGACGCCACAGGGCATCTGCCTCAAGGGCCTCAGCTACATCGATCGCGTCTACGCGCCAGACCGCCTGCTGCACCCGCTCGCGCGCATTGCCGGCACGCCTGAGTTCCGGCGCATCTCGTGGGACGACGCGCTCGACACCATCGCCACCCGCCTCGTCGCGCTGCGGCGCGACTACGGTCCGCAGTCACTGCTCTACTACTCATCGAGCGGCACCAAGGGGCTGCTCAACGGCGTTGGGGATCGGTTCTGGCGCCTCTTTGGCGGCTACACGACAACGTATGGCGACCTGTGCTGGCCTGCGGGCCTCGAGGCCACGCGCCTGACGCTCGGTGCCAACGAACACAACGCGCCGTGGGACCTCGCCAACGCGCGCGTCATCGTCCTGTGGGGGAAGAACGCCGCCGAAACCAACATCCACCAGATGGCGTTCGTCGACCAGGCGCTCGCGCGAGGCGCATCGCTCGTGGTCATCGACCCGCGGCGCACCGAGACCGCCGAACGCGCCGCGCTGCACCTGCAACCGCGTCCCGGCACCGACGCCGCCATCGCCCTGGCCGTGGCCCACGTCCTGGCGGCACGCGGCTGGATCGACGAGACCTTCGTCGCGCAGCACGTGCACGGCGCGGGCGCGTTCCGCGAGCGCGTCGCGTCGTGTTCGCCAGCCTGGGCCGCGGCCATCGCCGACGTGCCCGAGGCGCAGATCGTGCGGTTGGCGGAACTGATCGGCACGCAGCCGCCCGTCACCATCTGCGCGGGATTCGGCATGCAGCGCTACACCAACAGCGGCCAGACCATGCGCGCGATGCTGGCGCTGCTGGCGCTCACCGGCAACATCGGCAAGCCGGGCGCCGGCTGGATCTTCGCCAACCTGCGGACGCAGGTCTTCGGCGGCGAGAAGGACCCGCTGGCGTTCTACCCGCCGGCGACGCCCGACGGCGTCGTCCGCGTGTCGATCTCGACGGCCATGCTCGGGCCACACATGCTCGCGACACAGGATCCGCCGCTGAAGATGTCGTGGGTCGAGCGCGGAAACCCCATCCCGCAGAACCCCGACACCTCGGCGGTCGTCCGCGCCTTCCGCGCGCTCGACTTCCGCGTGGTGGTCGACGAGGTGCTCACCGACACGGCGCGCGAAGCCGACATCGTCCTGCCCGCCAAGACGTTCTTCGAGCAGAGCGACGTGATTGGCGCCTACTGGCACGACTACCTGCAGCTGCGCCAGCAGGTGATCGAGCCCCCGGGCGAGGTGAAGCCGGAGTCGGAGATCTACCGCCTCCTCGCCGCGCGCCTCGGGATCGCGCAGGCCGAGATCGACGCCGCGATCCCCGCCGAAGACGCCATCGAGCGCTGGCTCGAGGCACGATTGCAGGCATCCGTCCCAGGCATCACGCTCGAGGCGTTGCGCGAGGGTCCCGTGCGCGTCGCGTCGTCGGGCGACATCGCGTTCGCCGACCTGCAGTTCCCGACCCCGTCGGGCCGCATCGAGATCTGGTCTGACGAGGCCGCAGCACGCTGGACGACGGATCCGCTGCCGGGCTTCGTCGAGCCGGTGGAGTCGACGCGGGAGCGCCGCACGCCGCGGTTCCCGCTCAACCTGCTGACGCCCAACACCAAGCACCGGATTCACTCGCAGTTCGGCAACCTCGCGACGATGCGCGCACTCGAGCCGCATCCGGTGATTGCGCTGAGCCCTGCCGATGCGCGGGCGCGCCGGATCACCGGCGGCGACATGGTGCGGGTCTTCAACGATCGAGGGACGCTGAGCGTTCGCTGCCGCATCGACGACGGGCTCAAGCCGGGATGCGTGTCGCTGCACAACGGCTGGTGGCTCGCCGACGGCGGCGCCGTGAACGTGCTCTCGGCAGCACGCGAGACCGACATGGGCTTCGGCGCCGCGTTTCACGAAAACCTGGTGCAGGTGGAGCGCGCATGACGGTCGCCGCGCGACCGCCTGCCTTCGTGAACGACCTCGAGACGTGCGTGGGGTGCCACGCGTGCGCGGTGGCGTGTGCCAACGAGAACCAGCTCGCCCCCGGCACGTCGTGGCGGCACATCGTCACGATCAACGAGTCACGGCGGCCGGGCTTGCCCACCTTCCACCTGTCGCTGGCGTGCAACCACTGCCGCGACGCGCCGTGCATGACGTACTGCCCGGCGCTGGCGATCGCACGTGATCCGCAGACCGGCGCGGTGCTGATCGACGACGCGTCGTGCATCGGATGCCGGTATTGCAGTTGGGTCTGCCCCTACGACGCGCCGCGTTTCGACACGGCGGCGGGGGTGATGCAGAAGTGCACGCTCTGCTCACGACGCCTGGCCGTGGGCCTCGCGCCGGCGTGCGTGGGCGCGTGCCCCGTGGGCGCCCTGTCGCTGGGCACGCCCGGCGATGCCGAACCCATGGCGCTGGCCGGGTTTCCGTCTGCGGGCATCGGCCCGTCGATCCGGTTCCTGCCCATGCGCACGCGCGGCGCGAGCCAGGGGGCGACCGCGCCGATCGAGGGCGTCGCGTCGTCGGGCGGCGCGGTGCCCTCGCGGAAGCTCACGTCGCGATCCGAGTGGACACTCGTCGCCTTCACGCTCGTCGCGCAAGTACTCGTGGGCCTGGTGCTGGGCGCAACGGTGCGCGGCACTGCCCTGCCTGTGCTGCCAACGGCACTGGCGGGGGCACTGGCGGCCGTGGTGAGCACGGCCCACCTCGGGCGTCCGCTACGGTTCTGGCGCGCCGGCCTCAACCTGCGGCGGTCGTGGTTGAGCCGCGAAGTCATCACGTGGTCGCTGTTCATGGGCGTCGCGATCCTCGCGTTCTCGCTCGACGCGGGCGGCGCTCGCCTCCGCTGGATCGCCGTCGCGATCGGCCTCGCCTGCCTCGCGTGCATCGACCGCGTCTACGCGGTGATGGCGAGGCACGACCGCCCGCGCCTCGACGACGTGTCGGCGGTGACCGGCGGGCTGCTGGTTGGCGCGGCCTCTGGTGGCATGCTCGTGGCTGCGGCGGTGCTCGTCGCGTGGCGCTGCGCGGCGTTCAGGATGCGCGTCGCGGCGACGCACGGCGGCCTGCGGCCGCCACGCTGGATGGAGACCATCCGCGCCGCCGTGGCCGTCGCGGGGCTTGCCCTGCTCGCGTTCTCTCCAGCCGCGACGCTGCCAGGCCTCGTCGCGATCGTCGCCGGCGAGATCCTCGACCGGATCGCGTTCTACGACGCGCTCGACATCGTGACGCCGCGGACCCAGGCCCAGCGCGATCTGGCCGATGCCACGCACTGCATCACCCGCCCCGCAGAAAACGCTGCACTTCCTGGATGAGGGTCTGACCCGAAATCCCGCCCGCCGGTTTGCGCGGCGGATTCGCAGGAAGTGCGTACCAGCCGCACCGCCCGCGTGTCAGCAACTCAATTCGGGTCTGACCCGAAATCACGCGTTGCACATTTCTGCACGCGGGGTGAGCTAGGTCGAGAGGGTGAGGATGCGCTCGAGGTCGCTGCCGGCGAGGACGACCGGGTTGCCTCGCATGCTCGACGCGCGCGCGGCCGCTGCCGCGATCCCGGGGAAGTCGGCAGCCGCGACGCCATGGTGCGCGAGGCGTGGGATGGCGAGATCGCGCTGGAGGGCGTCGAGCCAGGCGATCCCCTCGTCGATGGTCGCCGCGGAGTTCGCCGTGAGCAGCCGCGCGACGGTGGCAAACCGCTCGGCGATCGGGCCAGCGGCGCCCTGGCGCCCGATCGCATCGACATTGACGCGCATCACCGCCGGAAGCAACGCCGCGCACACGGCACCGTGCGGCGCACCGTAGCGTCCGCCGAGGGGCGCGGCGAAGCCGTGCACCGCCCCCAGGCCCGCGTTGGCCAGGGCCAGTCCGCCGAGCAGGCTGGCCAGCGCCATGTCGGCGCGCGCGTCGTGGTTTGTCCCGTCAGCCACCGCGCGGCGCAGGGCACGGGCCACGCGCGGAATTCCCTCGAGACAGAATCCGTCGCTGATCGGCGTCGCGCGCACCGACACGTAGGGCTCGATCAACTGCGTCAGGGCATCCATGCCGGTCGATGCCGTTGCCGCCGGCGGCAGGTCGATCGTGAGATCGGGATCGACGACCGCCAGCCTCGGCAGCATGTGCAGGCTGCGCATGCTCACCTTCACGCCGTCGGCCACCGACGACAGCACCGCGTTGCGTGTCACTTCGGCGCCGGTGCCCGCGGTCGTCGGCACGGCAATGAACGGGACCGACGGCGCGTGGAGCGGCTGACCCCGGCCGATGACTTCGACGTAGTCGAGCGGATCGCCCGGGTTCGCCAGGAGTGCGGCGACGGCCTTTCCGAGGTCGATCGCGCTGCCGCCGCCAAGTCCGATGACCACGTCGGCGCGCGCGTCGCGTGCACGCCCGGCAGCTGCACGGGCGTCGTCGATGGTCGGCTCGGCCGCCACCGACCATGCCGCCCACGGCATCGCCGCCTCGTCGAGCGCGTCGGTCAACCAGCGGCTGCGCGCGCCGTCGCGGCCACGCACCAGGAACACCGACGTCCCGAACTGCCGCGCGCGCAGGGGCACCGTCTGCGCCGTGCCCCTGCCAAACACGATCTCTGTCGCCGTGGCGAAATCGAAGTGCATGGCCGATTATCGCCTGTGGCGGCCGCGGCCAACGCCCCGCTCCGCGGTGTGGTGCGTGCTCAGTGCCTCAGCCTCGTGGCCCCCGCGAGGGCCGCGAGACCAAGCAACACGAGCGCAGCCGGCTCAGGCATCTGCGTCGGCATGCGCTGCTCGAACCCCGCGAACGCCGCGGTGCCGTTGGCGCTGACGATCGTGAACGCGCCCGCCTCGAGCCGACGTCCCTCCTGGAAGAGGCGCACGTCGGTCAGCACCGCCGTATTGGCCCAGTCGAGGCTCACGTTCCTGACATCGCCGTAAAGGGTGACCGAGGTCGGCAAGTACATGCCGCTGGCGACAACGTGGCCGTACTGCGTCGACGACAGCACGATGTCGAGGTCGAACGTGCCGGTAGACGCCGACGTGCCGTCGATGGTGGCGGCGTCGGCCCACGCGAGCGCCCCGAAGGAACTGATCGAACCATCGGGGTACATCCACAGCGCGCGCAGGAGGCCGAAGGGGTCGGTCCCCAGGACCTCCCACGTCCCCGTGACGTGGAACACGAGTTCGACGTCCACGGGATTGCCGTCGGCGCTCTCGACGTACAGTTCGTCCCGGAAGAAGCCGCCGACTCGCAACGTGTCGGGGTCGCCCGAGGCGGCGATCGCTCCGCGCATCACGTAGGGAGTCGTGAGCGCCCACGCCTCGACGGGGTACGGCGACCCGGCGCTGTAGTCGACCTCGGTGCTGCCCGGGGCGTCGACGACCATGACCGGGGCCCCCGAGACCGGGAACCGCAGCATTCGCGACCCGTAGCCGCTCCAGCCGACAGGGGTCGACACTCCCAGCGTGTCGGCGCTGGCGGTTGTGGTGACGCAACACGCCACTGCTGCCGCCCACAGACACCATCTGCTCCTGGACGTACGCATGAGCACCTCCAGGAAGGCACAACAACAGCAACGCGCCTGCCAATGCCGCTCGCGGGCACGCCGGCGTGATTGCGCCCGGCCCGACGACGTTACCGGACGTTACCGCACACGCGCCACCTCAGCCGACGTGTTGAACGGCAGACTTCTGTTCGCCACGACGCAGTCGTTGTGCCGATGCATCCGAGGTGACACAATCGGCGCATGCGTGCCTCGACTGCGAGCCGACTGGCGACTCTCGCGGTCGCGATCCTCGCCATCGTCCTCCCGGGCATCGCGTTGGCGCTCGATCCCGCGCGGCGCGTCGGCGACTACGTGCAGGACCAGTGGCACATCGCCGATGGCCTGCCGCAGGAATCAATCACCGCGATCCTGCAGACGCGCGACGGCTACCTGTGGCTCGGGACCCTCGATGGCCTGGTGCGCTTCGACGGTGTGCGCCTCGAGACCCTCAATCTCATTCATGATGCCGGCATGGAGACCAACGTGGTCCTGGCGCTCGCCGAGAGTGCCGAGGGCGGCGTCGTGGTCGGCACACGCACCGGCATCGTCCACTTCCTCGACGGCACCTTCCGCCGCGAAGCACGGTTCGCGTCGCTGAGCGACCCCTACGTGCGCTCACTCGCCGTCGGCGCCGACGGCACGCTCTTCGTCGGCACGCGCTTCGGCGGTCTCAACGTCATCGCGGGCGAGCGCGTGACGACCTATTCGACCCGCGAGGGGGTGCCCGACCCCGACATCCGCGCCGTCGACGTCGATCGCCTCGGCCACGTCTGGATGGCCACCCAGAGCGGACTCGCGCGGCTGGCCAACGGTACGGTCTCGCGGATCGGGCTGGGCGACAGCGCCGAGGCCAACCGGATCATCACCGTTCATCGCGGCCAGGCGACGACCATGTGGATCGGCACGAATGACGGCCTCTGGTCGATCGACACGGCCGGTCCGGATCGGCCCGTCGGCCCCGTGATGCGGGGATTCCAGGTGCGTGCGATCGCCGAGGATGGAGACGGCAACGTGTGGGCCGGCACGACCTCGGGATTCGCACGCGTGCGCGGCACGCAGGTCGAGTTGGCACCGGAACCGGCCAACATGTCGCAGCGCCACGTGCGATCGCTGGCGCTCGACCGCGAGCAGAGCCTGTGGGTGGGCACCGACGGCGGAGGGCTGCGCCGGTACCGCGACGGCGCCGTCATGATGCGCCGCTCCGGGCTCGCGGGCGAAACCGACACGCTGATGGCGGTGCACCAGGACGCCGCGGGCGTCATGTGGTTCGGTGCGAACTGCGGCGGCCTGATCCGCTGGACCGAGTCGGGCGTGCGCGCGTTCACGCGTCGCGACGGCCTGCCCGACGACTGCGTCCGGACGCTCGCCAGCGGCCATGACGGCACCTTGTGGATCGGCACGCTCAACGGCATCGCGCGCATGAAAGGCGGTCGCATCGACTCGTTCTCGACCGACGACGGGTTCGCGAGCGTGAGCGTGATGGCGCTGGCGGTCGACCGGCACGGCGCACTGTGGGTCGGCTCGGGCAGCGGCGGTCTCGATCGTTTCGCCGACGGGCGCGTCTCCAACTTCAGCATCGCGACGGGACTCTCGAGCAATGACGTGCGTGCCGTGCTCGAGAGCCGTGACGGCGGGCTGTGGATCGAGACCTTCGGCGGCGGCCTCAACTACATGAAGGACGGTCGCGTCACGGTCTACGGCCGCGATCAGGGCCTGAAGAACAGCGCGGTCCTGGCCCTCGCCGAAGATCCCGACGGCACCCTGTGGATCGGCACGAACGGTGGCGGACTCGCCCGCCTGCGCCAGGGCACCCTCACGTCGTTCACGACCGCCACGGGGCTCTTCAGCGATGGCATCTTCAGCATCGTGCCCGACAGCCTCGGCCACCTGTGGATGGGGTCGAATCGCGGCATCTTCCGCGTGAGCCGGCGTGAGCTCGACGAGGTGGCCACCGGTGCCAGGCCGACCGTCACGTCGACGTCGCTCAGCTTCGCCGACGGCCTGCGCACCGGGGGCGTGTGGGGTGGCGCCAACGCGGCGGGCCTTTACGCGACCGACGGGCGTCTCTGGTTCCCCACGGTCGACGGCGCTGCGGTCGTCGACCCCGCACGGCTGCCGCGCAACACCGCGCTGCCCCCGGTCCACGTGACGCGCCTCGTCGTCGATGACCGTGTGATGCCCGTGACTGGCACCGTGTCGCTGCCCGCTGGCAGTCGTGAGATCGAGATCACCTACACGGCCCCGTCGTTCGTGATGCCGGCCAAGATGCAGTTCCAGTATCGCCTCGAGGGATTCGACTCGCACTGGTCAGACGCCGGGCAGCGGCGCACGGCGTACTTCACCAACCTGCGGCCCGGCACGTATCGATTCGTCGTCAGGGCTGCCAACAGCGACGGGTTCTGGAATGAGACCGGCACGGCCATCAGCTTCACGGTGCTGCCGCACTTCTACCAGACGTGGTGGTTCTACGCCGCGGCCGCCGCGTCGTTCGCAGGCCTGATGTTCGCGGCCTATCGCGTCCGCGTCAGCCAGCTCGAGGCACACCAGCGACGCCTCAACGAGCAGGTGCAGAAAGCCCTTGCCGAGATCAAGGTGCTCACCGGGCTCCTGCCCATCTGCGCCTCGTGCAAGCGCATCCGCGACGATGGGGACCACTGGAGCGAGCTCGAAACCTACATCCACCGGCACTCCGACGCCGAGTTCACGCACGGCATCTGCCCCGACTGCATGCGGGCGCTCTATCCCGACGACGCGGACGTGCCGCCGCCGAAGGCCTGAGGCCCGATCGCCGTCGGGAGCCCCACGGCACCGCACCCTCGCGGACACGTCGACCAACGGCCTGGGGCCCCGGCCTGGGCGGGCCGACACGAGCGGCGATGGCTGCGCGGCGGCCCTTCGTGCGACAATCTCCACCTACACTCGAGGTGGAAGACATGACTCACTCCTTCCGGCCCACGGCCGGTGGCTCGCGCGTCCTTGCGCTCTCGCTCATCGCCCTTGCCCTCGCCCTCACGCGCGTCGGGGCCGACGGTGCGCATACCGACACGTTTGCCGTCGCCAGCGCCCTCGATGACGTCAACGAAGACGGCGGCGTCGTCGAACCATTCGGCGGTTCGGTCTGGTTCGGCACCGGGGGCTCGCCCGACGGCAGCTTCACCGGCCTGCGCTTCGTGAACGTCGATGTGCCCCGTGGCGCGACGATCACGTCGGCTCACCTCGAAGTGCGATCGGCGGCGACCGGCTGGATCAGCATCGGCCTCGAGTTCGGCATCGAGGCGACGGGCGATGCCGCGGGGTTCGGCATCTCGCCGCCGTCGGCGCGTGTCCTGGCGGCGCCGCGCGTCGCCCATGCCTCGAACGTCCAGTGGGCCGCCGGCACGTGGCACACGTTCGACGGCCTCGCCCCGCTGGTGCAGGCCGTGGTCAACCGTGCCGACTGGGTCGGCGGCAACAGCCTCGCGCTCATCGCGCGCGGCACGCTCGGCCAGTACGGACGGCAGTTCGCCACCTCGTTCGACGCCGACGGCCTGTCGGCCGCGCGTCTGGTCATCACGCACGAGGGCGGAGAAGACCCTCCCCCGCCCCCGCCGCCGACCGTGGGCTTCCAGGTCGATCCCTTCGTCGCCGGCGTGACCTACCCCACCTCGACGGCGTTCACGCCTGACGGGCGGTTGCTGATCACCGAGCGCCTCGGCACCATGCGCATCGTGCTCCCCGGACGCGACGTCGTGGAACCCACGCCCGCCCTGGCGTTGACGAACATCGAGGCCATCGTCGGCGAACGGTCACTGATTGCCGTGACGGTTGACCCCGAGTTCGCCTCGAACGGGCACTACTACGTCTTCTACACGGCAGCCACGCCCCTGCGCGACCGCGTATCGCGCTTCACGATGGTCGGCAACACCACCGACCTCGCCACCGAGGTCGTCATCTGGGAAGACGTGAAGCCGTCGTCAGACATCCACCACGGCGGCGGGCTGGTCTTCGGTCGCGATGGCAAGCTGTTCATCTCGGTCGGCGACGGCCACGACACCCGCCCCGAGTCGGAGCACGCCTCGCAACGCCTCACCGAGTACGGCGGCAAGGTGCTGCGCGTGAACCGCGATGGCAGCATCCCGGCCGACAACCCCTTCCACGACGGCGACGGCCCCAACCTCGATGCCATCTGGGCCCTCGGCCTGCGCAACCCGTTCCGGATGTCGTTCGACGCGGCCACGAACCGCCTGTTCGCATTCGACGTCGGCGGTGGCCAGTTCGAAGAGATCAACCTGATCGAGCCGGGCCGCAACTACGGCTGGCCGACGTGCGAAGGCGTCTGTCCGAACGAGGGCATGACATCGCCGTACTTCGCGTACCCCCACGGGGGCACCGACGCGGCCATCGGCGGCGGCGTGATCGTGCGCGGGTCGCACTTCCCGGACGAGTACCGGGGCAACCTGTTGTACGGCGACTTCGTGCGGGGCTGGCTGCGCCGCCTCGTGATCGACATCAACGGCGGCGTCACGAGCGACGTCGCGTTCATGCCCGACCCGGCCACGCCCGCGCCCGAAGACATCGGCAGCGTCGTGCACGTCACCGAAGGCCCCGATGGCGCGCTGTATGTCACCGACATCGGCGGCAGCACCATCCGCCGCATCTGGTACTACACCGACAACGCCCCACCGGCGATCACCACGGTCGCCGCGACGCCACAGACGGGCCCGACGGCTCCGCTGACCGTGCAGTTCGCCGGGGCGGCCACGGATCCCGAAGGTCAGCCCCTGACCTACACCTGGGAGTTCGGCGACGGCGCCACGGCGACCGGTGCGACGACGACGCACGAGTACACGGCGACGGGCAGCTTCTCGGCCAGGCTGGTGGTATCGGATGGCGTCAACGAGACGTTCTCGTCACCGATCGCGATCAGCGTTGGCGGTGCGCCCACGGCGACCATCACGTCGCCCGCGGATGGATCGACGTTCGTCGCCGGACAACGCATCGACTTCGCCGGCGTTGGCACCGATCCTGGCGCGACGCTCACGCCGGCAGCCTACTCGTGGCGCGTCATCTTCCATCACGACACGCACGAGCACCCGGCGTACGGCCCGGTGAGCGGAACGACGTCCGGCAGCTTCACCATTCCCACGTCGGGGCACGACTTCGGCGACGAGACCAGCTACGAGATCGAGCTGACCATCACCGACGCCGAAGGCCTCGAGGCCGTCGCGTCGGTCACGGTGCTCCCGCAGAAGGTCAACTTCACCGTGAGCAGCGATCCCGCAGGCGTTCCGCTCGGCATCGACGAGCGCACGTTGCCGGCCCCGCACACGCGCGACACCCTCGTCGGCTTCCAGCACCTGGTGACGGCGCCGCTCACCTTCGACCTCGGCGGCACGATGTACGAGTTCGTCTCGTGGTCTGACGGCGGAGCGGCCGCGCACACGGCGACGGTGCCCGACGCCGACAGCACGCTGGTGGCGACCTATCGCCAGGCAACGGGCAGCGGCACGCAGGTGCTGACGCTGCAGGTGTCGAGCGGCGCCGACGACGTCAACGAAGTGAGCGGCGCCCTCGACATGTCGAGCGGAACGGTGTGGGCCGGCACGGGCGGATCGTCGACGGCCAGCTACACGGGCCTTCGGTTCGCCGAGGTCCTGATCCCCAAGGGGTCGTACATCCAGTCGGCCGTGCTCGAATTGCGCGCGGCGCAGACCAACTGGATCTCGATCGGATTCGAGACCGGCCTCGACGCCTCGCCCGACGCGGCCCCCTTCTCGGCGGCCACGCGACCGTCGGTGCGCGCGCTGGCGGCGCCGCGCGTCGCACACGCGTCAGATGCCCTCTGGCAGGCCGGCACCTGGTACGCGGTGCAGGATCTCACCGCGCTCGTGCAGATGGCGATCGACGCGCCCGGCTGGAACCCCGGGCAGGCGCTGGCGCTGGTCATGCGCGGCACGAACGGCACCTGGGGCCGGCAGTTCGCGCGCAGCTTCGACGCCGACGCCGCGTCGGCACCGCGGCTCGTCGTGACGTACACGGGCGAGGCCCCGCCGCCACCGCCACCACCGCCTCCACCGCCGACCGGACAGGTGACGGTGACGTACCAGGTGAGCACGGCCGAGGATGACGCCAACGAGGTGGATGGCAACCTGCAGGCGGCGTCGGCCCTGTGGCTCGGCACCGGCGGCTCGGCCAACGGAAGCTTCGCCGCGCTGCGCTTTGCGGGCGTCACCATTCCCGCCGGCATGGAGGTCGTGTCAGCGCGGCTCGAGGTGCACGCGATGCAGACGCAGTGGATCTCGATGGGCGTCGAGGCGGCCCTCGAAGACACCGGTAACAGCGCCGGCTTCACCACGGGCCTGCTGCCCTCGCAGCGGATCCTGACCAGCGAGCGGCACCACTTCGACGAGAACAGCCAGTGGGTCGCCAATACGTGGTACCCGGTGGTCGATGTGGCCGCGGCGCTGCAAGCGGTCGTGGGCAGGCCCGACTGGGCGTACGGCCAGGCCTTCACCGTCATCCTGCGTGGCACCAATGGCACCTGGGGCCGCAAGTTCATCGACTCGGTCGACACGTCGGCGTCGCTCGCGCCGCGGCTCGTGGTGACGTTCAGGCCGAAACCGTGACCGCGCGCCCGCACGATCGTGGCGATGCCGCCGGCCGTATCGCGGCGGCCCGCAGGATCCTCGTGATCACGGGCGCGGGCGTCTCGGCCGAAAGTGGAATTCCGACGTTTCGCGACAAGGGTGGCTGGTGGAAGCACTACCGGCCAGAAGACCTCGCGACCCCCGACGCCTTCGCGCGCGACCCGCACACGGTGTGGAGTTGGTACGACGCGCGGCGGCAGGGGGTCGCCCGCGCCGAACCCAACGCCGGACACCGTGCGCTCGCACGCGCCGAAGCCGCGGGCTGCCGCGTGGCCATCGTGACGCAGAACGTCGACGACCTCCACGAGCGGGCCGGCAGCCGCGAGATCGCGCACGTCCACGGCAGCCTGTGGCAGACGCAGTGCACGGCCGACGGCCGGGTCGTCGACGACCGGCGCGTGCCGCTGCCCGAGATTCCCCCGCGCTGTGCCTGCGGAGCCCTGGTCCGCCCGCACATCGTCTGGTTCGGCGAACGGCTGCATGAGCCGCCGCTCGCCAGGATCGCCGCGTGGCTCGCTGAACCATGGGACGTGGTGCTCGTGGTCGGGACCGAGGCGACCTTCGGCTACATCCACGAATGGGCCCTGGCCGCGAAGCGCCGCGGGGCCTGCCTCGTCGAAGTGAATCCACGCGAGACATCGCTGACACCCGCCTGCGACACCAGGCTGCCCGGCCCCGCGGCCGAGGTGCTGCCCGCCGTGCTTCCCGGTCAATCGACCGCCTGACCTCGAGCACGGGCCGTGCGAGGCTAAACCTCCGGCCCGCCGGCGAGGTCTGATGTCGGCAGCGGCGGCCATGCCACCCGACCGCCAATGGAGGACTTCGCCGATGCGCGTCTACCGCGGGCTGTCGGGCCGGCTGCTCTCGTGCGGCTGCTTCGTGGGCAGCTACGAAACCTACAGCGGGACGACGATCGAGATCGTCGATGCCCGGGCGGCATCGTGCGCCAACCCGTCGCACCGTGAGGGCGCGCGCCTCGTCGCGGCAACCTCGACACCGACGTCGAACGCCGGCGCGGCCTGAGTTCGCCGGCGCGATCCGGCCCTCGGCACACCGCTCGCGAACGTCACTGCGCCCGCAACTCGATATCGAACACGCAGCCTGCGGCGGCCACCAGGTCGATGCGGTATCCGCGGCTGAACTCCGGCGATGGCATCGGCGTCCACGTGGCCGTCACCGACTGCAGCGGCACGATGCGCAGGGCGCCGGCCACGATGCTGCCGTCGGGAGCCAACGAGGGCGCCGCCGGGACCTGCACCTGGAACACCGCGCGCACGCCCGCACCGACCGCGCACGTGTCGCGGACCCGGAGCACGTCGCCGGCGAAGTCGAGCGTCCGCGTCCAGGCCAGCACCGACTGACGGTTGGAGGAGTAGGCATTGGCGAGGTCTGCCGTGGCGGTCACGGTTGCGCCGTTGCTCGAGACCACCAGCGTCGACTGCACGGCGTCGCTCGGATTCTGGGCGACCGTCGTGCCGTCTGAGCGAACGAACCGCAGGACATTGTGCACGTCGTCTTCCTGGTGGATGCCGCTTCGCGACCACACGTTGGGCGTGACGGCCAGCCAGTCGCGCTTGAACAGCGTGAACGCCCCCTGGTCGTGGTGCGCGTGCGACTGATCGTACTTGCCGGCGACGAGTGACAGCCACGTCGCATCCGTCGTCCAGGCCGAGCGGGCAAAGAACGCCCCGACGCCGGTGGCGTGGTACACGCGCGCCGTGGGCGCCTCTGCGACGGCCGGGTACGGCAGCAGGTCGCCGGCGAGGTTGAAGCTGTTCTCGACACCGTCGACGGAGTTGTGCTGCAGCCACCACGTGCCGCGCCGCGCTTGTGCCGTCGCCGGGGCCAGCACCACCGCCGCGTGCACCAGGTTCTCGTGGTAGTCGTACAGCTCGG
>JAEUQQ010000081.1 GCA_016789685.1 Acidobacteriota bacterium
CGGCGAGACCTGGACAGAGTTGACGCGCAAGCCGGGCCTGCCACGCGGCGTCATCGGCAAGATCGGGGTGTCGGTGTCGGGCGCCGATGGCAGGCGCGTCTACGCCATCGTCGAGAACGACGAGGGCGGGGTGTTCCAGTCGAACGACGGCGGCGAGACCTGGGCTCGCGTCAGCGACGACCGCCGCCTGCGCCAGCGCGCCTTCTACTACTCGCGCATCTACGCCGATCCGGTGGCTCGCGACACCGTCTACGTGCTCAACACGGGCTTCTACAAGAGCACCGACGGTGGCAAGACGTACTCGACGATTACCGTCCCCCACGGCGACAACCACGACCTGTGGATCGACCCGGCTCATCCGGCACGCATGGCCAACAGCAACGACGGCGGTGGCAACGTGTCGGTCAACGGCGGCGAGACCTGGACGGGGCAGGTCTACCCGACGGCCCAGCTGTACCACGTGGCGACGACCCGCGACGTGCCGTATCACGTCTGTGGCGCGCAGCAGGACAACACGACCCTGTGCGTGCCGAGCGACGGCGGGCGGCAGTACCGCGATCCCCGATTGAACAGCGGCGACTGGCTCTACACGGTCGGCGGCGGCGAAAGCGGCTACATCGCGCCGCATCCCACCGATCCCGACATCTTCTACGCCGGCAGCCAGGGCGCGCTGCTGACCTGGTACAACCGGCGCACGGGCCACATCCGCGACGTCCAGGTCTACCCGCGCTTCTTCAGCGGCGAACCGTCGCGCGCGCTGAAGGAGCGCTGGCAGTGGACGTTCCCGATCGTGTTCTCGCCCCACGATCCAGCGGTGCTCTACACCAGCTCGCAGCACGTCTGGAAGACCACCGACGGCGGGCAGTCGTGGACGGCGATCAGCGGCGACCTGACGCGCGCCGACCCGAAGACGCTGGGCGATTCCGGGGGCCCGATCACGCGCGACATGAACGGCCCGGAGATCTTCGCGACGGTGTTCGCCCTCGCGCCCTCGAAGGTCGAGAAGGGCCTCATCTGGGCCGGGTCGGATGATGGCCTGATCCACGTGACCCGGAACGAGGGCCAGTCGTGGGAGAACGTCACGCCGCCCGACCTGCCCGAGTTCGCGCGCATCAGCATCATCGAGGCGTCGCCCCACGACGCGGCAACGGCCTTCGTCGCGGCCAAGCGCTACCTGCTCGACGATCGCGCGCCGTACATCTACCGCACGAACGACTACGGCAAGTCATGGACGCGCATCGTCTCGGGGATCCGCGCCGACGACTACGCACACGTGGTGCGCGAGGATCCGAAGCGCAAGGGATTGCTGTACGCCGGCACCGAGCACGGCGTGTGGGTCTCGTGGAACGCCGGCGCCGCGTGGCAGTCACTGTCACTGAACCTCCCCGACACACAGGTCAGCGACCTGGTCGTCGAAGAACACGACCTCGTCGCGGGCACCCACGGACGCTCGATCTGGATCCTCGACGACCTCGGCCCCATCCGCCAGGCGGCGCCGGACCTGGCCGCACGCACGGTGCACCTCTACACGCCCCGCACCGCGACCCGTTCGCTCAGCGGCGCGCCGATCGACTACTGGCTGCAGGCCGACGCCACCAACCTCAGGATCGACGTGCTCGACAAAGCCGGGAAGGTGTTGCGGACGTTCCCCGGATCGCCCGAGTTGACGTCGAAGTTCGACGAGGCCCAGAAGAACCCGCCGGCTGACGGGCCGCGACCGGTGCGGCCACCGTCGGTCAAGAGAGGCCTCAACCGCTTCGCGTGGGACGGGCGCCACGCCGGCGCCACCGTGTTCCCCGGGATGATCCTCTGGGGCGCCCGGGCCGACGTCGGGCCGTTTGCCGTGCCCGGCACGTATACCGTCCGCATCACCGCCGACGGCGCGACGCACGCGCAGCCGTACACGATCGTCAGGGACCCGCGCCTGACCAACGTCAGCGATGCCGATCTGCAGGCGCAGTTCGACCTCGCGATGCAGGTCCGCGAGCGCACGAGCGATGCGAACGAGGCGGTCATCAGGATCCGCGACTACGCCGCGCAGATTCGTGAGCGCATGCCCAACGGCAAGAGCCCGGCGCTCAGCCTGGCCGGCGACGCCACCCTCCGGGTGCTGCGCGAGGTCGAGGAGGCGCTCTACCAGACGAAGAACCGGAGCAGCCAGGACCCGTTGAACTTCCCGATCAAGCTCAACAACCGGCTTGCCGCGCTTCGTCGCAGCATCGAGACTGGCGATGCGCGCCCGACCGACGGCGCAGCCACGGTCTTCAAGGAACTGTCCGCCGAGCTCGACGTGGAACTCGGCAGGTTGAAGGCCATCGAAACGAACCAGATTCCGGCGTTCAACCGGATGTGCGAGGCGAGCGGGCTCAAGCCCGTCGTCGCCGCGCCGCTGCCGCCGCGGTTGTGAACACGCGCGCCACCGCGACAGGCCAGGAGCACACGTGAGACGACAGATCCTGCTGCCGGTACTGCTGCTGGCGGCCCTGCTGGCCGGCGGGTGCCAGCGAGACGCCGGCTATTCACCCGAAGACGAATCGAATGCGAGGACGACGTTGACCGAACTGCAGAAGATCGAGTTGAAGGCTGGCACTGGCGCCGAGGCAACCAGCGGCCAGACGGTGACCGTGCACTACACGGGATGGCTCTACAACCCCGTCAACCCCGAGAACAAGGGCAAGAAGTTCGACTCGTCGCGCGACCGCAACGACCCGTTCGCCTTCACGCTCGGCGCTCGCCAGGTGATCGCCGGCTGGGATCAGGGCGTGGCCGGGATGAAGGTGGGTGAGCAGCGCCGGCTCGTGATTCCACCCGACATGGGCTACGGGGCGCGCGGTGCGGGAGGGGTGATTCCGCCCAACGCGACGCTCGTCTTCGACGTCGAACTGCTCGACACCAAGTAGGACGCCCCCTGGCCGAGGCCGACGGGCGTGCGTGAGGTGCCGTTGGTCACCCGGGCTCCCACACGGAGCCCGGGGAGCCAGGCCCGCTCAGCGTGCGAACAGGGGGGCCAGCAGGTGCGCCAGCAGCGCGCCGACGACCGTCATCGACAATCCCCACGCGACCAGCTGGCGGAACAGGCGCCCGCTGTCGGCGCCCGCCGGGAGCGCGGCGACGCAGAGCGCGCCGATCGTCGAGAACGGAGACACGTCGACGATGGCGGCGCCGACGACAATCGACAGCGCCACCTCGAGCGCGTTCCCGCCTCCGAGACGTTCGACGATCCCGGTCACGGTCGGCAGGAACGCGGGATACACGACACCCGACGTCGAGCTGTAGGTCGAGATCGCGCCGGTCACGAAGGCGCTCGCCGCATTCACCCAGCGTGGGTTGGTCATGTCGGCCAGCAGGCGCGCGAACAGCTCGAGGCCACCGGTCTTCTCGACCACGGACACGAGCGTGGTCATGCCCGTCACCATGAGGATGGCCGACCACGGCGCCCGCCGGATCACCTCGCCCTCGCTGGCCGCACGCGCCACGATTAACACGCACACCGCGGCCATCGCCGACAGCCCGGGCGGCAGTGACAGGGCCACCACGGCCGCAATCCACGCGGTCGTTGCGACGAGCGTGAGCCAGTGTCGCCGTTCGAGCGGCGGCACCGTCGTCCTTGCCTCGACCGTGGTCGAAGCGCGCAGAAGACTCCGGCCGCCAAACACCACGAACGCCACGAGCGTCACGGCGGCGTGACTCACGAAATTCAGCGCCATCGCCCGCCAGATCGCGTCGGGAAACCCGATCGTGCCGAGGATGTTGTCGACGACGAGGCCCACCGAACTGATTGGCGAGAGGTTGCCCGCGTTGGCACCGTTGGCCACCATCAAGGCCGACAGGAAAGGCGAGACACCCGCGCCCACGCCGACCGACATGGCGACCGGGGCCACCATGGCGGTGCTCGCGATAGCGCCGGGACCCGCGGCTGACAGCAGGGCGGCCAGCATGAAGAACATCAGCGGGAGGCGTACCACGTGGCCACCGCACCAGCCGATGGCTCGCTTCGATACGGCGTCCATGGTGCCGTTGGCCTCGGCCGCCGCCAGGAGGAGCGTCACGCCCGCGAGCGTCACGAACAGCGATGCCGGGAATGCGGCCATGACGGCGTCGGCCTTCCACCCGGCCGCGCCGACCCCAACGGCCCACGCGCAAACGATGGCGACCAACCCGACGTTGATGCGCGAGGTGAGGCTCAGGAGGATGGCGGCCCCGAGAGCGGCGAGCGAGATCTCGGCGGGCGTCATCGCGGCGGCGCCCAGGGCGGCAGGAGGTGCTTCTGCACCTTGCCGAGTGCGGTGCGCGGCAACGACTCGACGCGCACGTAGGCCCGCGGCCGTTTGAACGAGGCGAAGGCCGTCGCGACCGCGCGGTCGATCGCCTCGACATCGGCATCGTGGTCTGCAACCAGGTAGGCGACTGGAACTTCGCCGCGGACGGCGTCGGCAACGCCGACGACCGCGGCCTCGCGCACGCCGGGTTGCTCGAGCAGGTAGTCTTCGATCTCGCGCGGGTAGATGTTGAAGCCGCCAGAGATGATGACGTCGCTCCTCCGGCCCCGCAGGGTGAGCGCCCCGTCCTCGTCGAGGTCGCCCAGGTCGCCGGTCCGGAACCATCCCTCGACGAACGCCGCCGCCGTCGCCTCGGGCCGGTTCCAGTAGCCGGCGCACACGTTGGGACCTCGGACGACGACCTCGCCGGTGGTGCCCGCCGCGCACTCGGCGCCGTCGGGGGCCACCACCCGCAGCGCCATCATCGGAAGTGCCGGCCCGACCACGCCCGGCGCCCGGACGCCGGTGTAGGGGTTGCTCGCAATCATCAGCGTCTCGGTCATGCCGTACCGCTCGAGGATGACGTGGCCGAAGTGTTCACGGAACTGCTCGAGCACGTGTGCGGGCAGCGGCGCCGATCCCGAGACGAAGAGCCGCATGCTGGCCCCGATGCGGCGAGCACGGCTGGCCTCGATGTCGAGCAGCCTGACGTAGATCGTCGGGACTCCGAAGAACAGGGTCGGGCGGTACTGTTCGAACACGTCCGCGGCGCACGTGTGGTCGAAGCGCGCGAGCAGCCGCATGTGGCAGCCTGCGGCGAGCCAGCACATGACGCCATTGCCCAGGCCGTGCACGTGGAAGAGGGGCAGGACCGCGAGATACCGATCGCGTTCGGTGATGCGCCACGCCGTCACCAGGGTCAGGGCGTTGGCCGCGAAGTTGCCGTGGGTGAGCACGGCCCCCTTCGACGCGCCGGTCGTGCCCGACGTATAGACCAGGGCGGCGGGCGACTCGGCCGTCGCGACGAACGAGGGACGCGCGTCGTCGTCCTCGGCCGCCGCGGCGTCCGCAAGCGACTCGACGTCCCACACGGTGGCCCCTGTCGGGCAGACACCTGCGAGTTCCATCGCGGTGACGATGGCGCGCGGCTGCGCGTCGGCGACGATGTGCGCCACTTCGCGCTCGCGGTAGAGCACGTTGATCGGCACGACGATGACACCGATCTTGAGGCAGGCGAGCCAGAGTTCGATGACCTCGACGCGGTTGGGCAGCAGCAGCGCGAGGCGGTCGCCCGCCTCGAGCCCGCGGCGCCGCAAGGCGCGCGCGAGTCGGTTGCTGCGGCACTCGAGGTCACCGAACGTGTAGGTGCGCGCGGGCTCGCCGGGGGCCTCGACATCGAGTGCCGGCGCGTGGGGACGCCCGCGCAGGGAGTAGTCGAACAGGTCGATCAGGGCCATGTGAGGAGGTCCGGCGCGCGGCCCTGGATCACATCACGACGCGCGCACGATCTTGCGTTTGCGGTTCGAGAACTCCGGCGCTTCCTTCACGCAGGTCGCGAGGATGCCGAGCGACGTCTTGAACGCGTTCCAGCCCGTCAACTGCAGTTCGGGCGCCTGGTCGCCGACCGCAGGGAAACCATTGGCGTCTGGCGTCAACGCCTCCCAGTTGCGGAACAGACGTCCCCACTCGCTGCCGAGCACCTGCTGCATCTGGGTCTTGGCGATGAAGGGGTACCAGAAGCTGTCGTGGTACATCACGCTCGCCAGGTAGGCCCAGGGCGCCAGCACCGTCTTGAGCGACCACTCGATCGGCCCCTTGAGCGGGCCCCAGTAAATCTTGTGCTGCATGCGCGACGCGAACGTCATCTTCTTGAACGGCCCGGTGAACTGCCAGTTCTCCTTCGCGGCGTCGAGGTCGCCGACGATCTCGATCTCGCGGGGATCGCCGCAGCCGAGCCCAAGGTCGTGTGCCAGCCGGATGAACTTGATCGACAGCGGATCCATCCCCATCAACTTTGCCGCGACGGCGTCGATCGCCACCTGGTCGCTGCTGGCGAGGATCACGTTCTTGACGTGCGGGACCATGCATCGGGGGCCGGGGCCGTCGCCCGCGAACGTCCCGTCCATCACCGCGAAGACGCCGCGGTGGATTTTCTTCTGGATCATCAGCAGGTCGACGAGCGTCTCGTGGATGACCGGGTGCGTCCAGTGGCGCCGCTCGTTGAGCAGCCCGCCGAAGGCGTTCTTCATCGCGCCCGTCGTCGTCGTGAAGATGTGGGTCTTCACGGTCGGCAGGTGGATGATGTTCTCGCCAATGAAGCGCCGCGGGATCATGAATCCCCCGGGATAGACCTCGTTCAGGCAGAGGAACTTCCTGGTCAGGTCACCGACGGCATCGCCGACCGGCATCCACTCCTCGCCCTCGTACAGGTGCAGGTTCCGCAGGCCGTGCGCCTCGACGACGTTGACCTGCTTGTTCTCACGCTCACCGAGGTGCGCGTCGATCACCACCGTGCGGTTGTGACACGCGTGCATCAGGTCGGGGTTGTAGCCGTCGGCCTTCATGGCCCCGATCACGCCCTCGAGTTGCCACGGCGTGGTCGAACTGCCCGGATAGAAGAAGTGCCACGAGATGTTCACCTTGAGCGCCGTGTCGGCGTCCTTGGCGATCACGTCCTGGTAGCCCGCCAGGTTGAGCAGGGAATGATAGTCGCGCAGCACCGTGGCCGGAGACGTGCGCAGGATGGCGACTTTCGATCGGGACATGGGTCGGTTCTGGCAAGAGGCGGGCGGCCCATGCGGGCGCGCCCAGGTTTCTGACGACGGCCGCGCGGGCCGCAGGTGCAACGGGGCGCAGACCGCTGATCAGCGGCGCGGCGCCGCGGGAACGGTCACGGGCGCCGGTCCCGCCGGCGGGTCGGCCGGCGTCGGCGCCGGCATCTGCGCCTTGCTGAACCTCGGGAGCCGCTCGTCGCGCATCGCGAGGTGGTAGACGGCGTACGCGATGGCGGCAGCCGAGGCCTTCGCGTCGTCGGGCACGATACGCTCGTAGGTGTCGAGGTTCGTGTGCCAGGTATGCGTCTGGTACTCGATGGGATCCTGCTGGATGCCGATGCCGGGGAGTCCCGCCTCGTTGAATGACGTGTGATCCGTGCCGCCGCGGCGGCGGCTGCGGCTCGCCACCGTCCCGACGACACCGCTGTCGGCAAACGGCTCGAAGGCTGCACGCACGACCGCCGCAGCCTCGGCCGGACCAAACACCGACGCGCCACGGGCACGACCGGTCCC
>JAEUQQ010000086.1 GCA_016789685.1 Acidobacteriota bacterium
AGCCCTCCATCGCCTCGACGGGGCACCCCGACGTGTGCCCGACCGACCCGCTCGTGCCGATGACGCCCGTGACCGCCGACGGCAAGGCGCGACACGCCGCCGCGACGAGTGGGGCGGCGGTCGCCAGGCGGCGAGGCGCGAATGCCTCGGGCACCGAGAGGTCGCAGTAGATCGACTCGGTGCCGACCACGAGTTGGGGTGCCACCAGGCCCGACGTCCGCCTGGCGCCGGCAATCCCGACGTGCACAACGGCCAGTGGCCGGTGCCGCACCAGGGCCGCCGCCGTGTGCGCCGCGGCATCGACCGGCCCGACGCCGCAACACAGCGTCGGCCAGCCGCCGCTCGCCGCAAGTTCGCGGCCGGTGGCCGCCACCACGAGGACGTGTTCGAGGGCGATCGACATCGTTGCCGATCCTACCAGCACCGCACGGGCCTGCCGACGATGCCCCTCGGTTGGCGACGTCGGGCGGGCACTCCATCTACAATTGCGCACGTGGGTTCGTGCCCCGGGGGCCGGGCCGGTTCGGAATCCTGAGCGGGAGCACACGTTTGACATCGCGAACGACCACTGCGGCGGCCCTGATTCGCCGGGCATCGACGCTCAGCCTGTCGGCGTGGATCTTCATCGGCCTGGGCCTCGGCATCCTCGTCGGCCTCTTCTTCGGCGAGCCGGCGGCCGTCTTCCAGCCGGTGGCCGAGATCTACGTCCGGATGATGCAGATGTCGGTGCTGCCGTACCTGGTGGTGTCGCTGGTGGTGGGCTTCGGCCAGCTGGAACCTGCCCAGGCCAGGCGGCTCGCGCTGCGCGCCGGGGCGCTGCTGCTCGTGACGTGGGCCGTGACGCTCACCGTGATTTCGGCCCTGCCGCTCGCGTTCCCGTCGGTCAGGAGCGCCTCGTTCTTCAGCCATTCGCTTGTCGAACCCCGGCAGCCGTTCTCGATTCCCGATCTCTATTTCACCGCCAACCCGTTCCACTCGCTGTCAAACGCGGTGGTGCCGGCGGTGGTGCTGTTTTCGACGATGGTCGGTGTCGCGCTGATGGGGATCCGGGAGCGCGAGCGCGTCCTGGCGCCGCTGCGTGTGCTCAATGGGGCCATCACCGCCATCACGATGTTCGTCATCCGCCTCACGCCGCTGGGCGTGTTCGCGATTGGCGCCGTCGCCGCCGGCACGATGACCGGCGAGACGCTGCAGCGCCTGCAGGTGTACTTCGTGGCGTTTGCGGCAGCGTCGATCCTGCTGGCCTTCCTGGTGCTGCCGCTGCTGGTGACGGCCATGACGCCGTTCCGGTACGGCGAGGTGACCAGCATCGCGCGCGATGCGCTGCTCACGGCTTTTGCGGCCAACAACGCCTTCATCGTCCTGCCGATCCTGGTGGAGCACTCGAAGGCGCTGATCGACAAGTACGGCCTGCAGAGTGCCGACACCGACACGGCCGCCGACGTGCTGGTGCCCATCCTCTTCAACTTCCCCAACGCCGGGAAGCTGCTGACGCTCCTGTTCGTGCCGTTCGCGGCCTGGCTGGCCGGCGTGCCGTTCACGTCGGGCAACTACGCCGCGCTGTTTGCCGCCGGCGTGCCGAGCTACTTCGCCAAGGCGCAGGTCGCGCTGCCGTTCCTGATGGACCTGTTCGGCCTGCCGCACGACCTCTTCCAGCTCTACATCCCGACCACCATCCTGAGCGGCAAGTTCGATTCGATGGTGACCGCGATGAACCTGCTGGTGTTCGCCCTGCTCGGGGCGGCAGCCATGGGCGGGTTCCTCGTGCTGCAGCGCCGACGCCTCGTGCGCGCGGCGATCGGGATCGCGGTGGGCACCGTGGCCACCGTCATCGCGGTGGCGCTGGTGTTGCGCGTGTCGGTCGATACGTCCTACCACCGCGACGTTGCGCTGAAGCGCATGCACGCGCCGAGGACCACGGCTGGCGCGATCGTGCACCGCGACCGGTCGACCGTCAGCCCGCCGGCTGATGCGCCCGGCACCACGCCGCTGGCGCGCGTCAGGACGCGCGGCGTCCTGCGCGTGGGATTCGACCCCGGCAACACCCCGTTCAGCTTCTGGAATGCCGACGGCGCGCTCGTGGGCTTCGATATCGAGCTGGCGCACCAGATCGCCGACGTCCTCGGCGTGAAGGTCGAGTTCGTACCCGTCGCATGGCCTGACGTGCCCGGCGTGCTCCGCTCCGGACTCATCGACGTCATGCCTGGCGTGTGGTACCGGCCCTACTGGTTTGCGTCGCTGCGTCTCTCGCAGCCGTACATGACCGGCACGATGGC
>JAEUQQ010000121.1 GCA_016789685.1 Acidobacteriota bacterium
CATGTCGGCGACGCCGTACCAGCGCCCGGTGGCCGTGTCGTCTGCCAGGTATTTGTGAATCGCCGGCACGCTGGCGCGCCACATGTCGCCGCACTGCCGGTCGCCGAAGAGGCGCTCGCACTTGAGCAGGTACTCGTAGTACGAGTCGATCGCGCCGCCGACGTGGCTCGCGGTGTTGGTCCACGCGCCGGTCTCGACGTTGATCCCCTCGCCCACGAGACCCGTGGCCGGGTCGCGGCGTTCGTAGAGCGCCACGAGCGCGCGCCTGGCCTTGTCGAGGTAGACGGGCTTCGCGGTGAGCTTCGCAAGGGTGCCGAACTCGAGGAGCAGCGTGCCGATCTCGGCGGGATTCGACTCGGCGCCGCGGGTGGCGCCCGTCTTCAGGTTCACGTACATGTAGGGCATGCCCGTAGGCGAGTCGAAGGCGGGAAGCAGGCGCTGGCCGAGGTCGTCGGCCTTGCGCAGCAGGCGCTCGTCGCCGGTGAGCTGGTAGGCCGACAGCAGGCCGCCGAGTGTACGGATGGTGATCTCGAAGTTCTTGACCGAGATGTCGGCGTCGAACGACAGGTGCGTGGCGACGTGGTTGGCCGTGGCCGTCGCTTCGTCCTTCAGGCCCATCAGGATCATCGTGTCGAGGGCATCGACCGGCGTCATGAGCAGCGTGGTCGCGTGCCAGTCGTGCGCCGTCTTCGACACGGGCTTCAGTTCGTCGTGCCCCCAGGCGTGCTGCTTGTAGCCGTTCCACGCGTGGAGGAACTCGGTCTTGACCTCGGCGGCCAGGGCGGCACGGTCGATGGCTTGCGCGCGGCCGGGAGCCACGGTCGACACGAGGATCGCGAGAACGAGCAGGATCAGGTGACGGCAGCGGGCGACCAGCGACGGCATGGGGCACAGCCTACACCCTCTGGCCGGGCCGTGTTACGCTTCGTCGCGCCCGTTCGACTTCGCGCGGCCTGACCCCTTTCAGACGTCGTCGCAGACGTCCGTGTGGCACATGACGAGACGCTCCGGCCTGCTGTCGTTGCTCGTGTCTTCCCTCGCGTTCGCGGCCTGTTCAGGCGGCGGCCAGCCTGCCTCGGGCGAGCGCGTCCTGCGCATCGGTGTCGTCCCCAAGGGGATGACCCACGAGTTCTGGAAGTCGATCGAGGCCGGCGCGCGGCAGGCCGCGGCCGACCTGTCGAAGGATGGCGTCAGGGTCGAGATGATCTGGAAGGGGCCGTTCCGCGAGGACGATCGCGAGCAGCAGATCCAGGTCGTCGAGGGCTTCACGTCGCAGCGCGTGGATGGCATCGTGCTCGCGCCGCTCGATCGCCAGGCGCTCGTCAGGCCGGTGGTCGAGGCGAAGCGGCAGGGGGTGCCGACGGTGATCATCGACTCGGATCTCGACAGCCCCGAGATCGTCAGCTTCGTCGCGACCGACAACGTCAGGGGCGGGGCGATGGCCGCCGACGAGATCGCTGCGAAGCTTGGCGGCAAGGGGCAGGTGCTGTTGCTGCGCTACCAGCAGGGGTCGGCGAGCACCGAGGCCCGCGAGGCAGGCTTCACCGAGGCGATGAAGAAGTTTCCCGGCATCACGCTGATCGCGTCGGAGCAGTATGCCGGCCCGACACGCGACACGGGGAAGACAGCCTCAGAGAACCTCCTCAATCGTCACGGCAAGGAACTGTCGGCGGCCTTCTGCGTCAACGAGACCTCGACGGCCGGCATGCTGCTCGCCCTCGAAGACCTGTCGCTCACCGGGAAGATCGCCCTGGTCGGCTTCGACGCCACACCGGCGTTCGAGCAGGCGATCACCGCGGGGACGCTGCACGGCTTCGTCGTGCAGAACCCGTTCCGCATGGGGTACCTCGGCGTCGAGACGATGGTCAGGCACCTC
>JAEUQQ010000124.1 GCA_016789685.1 Acidobacteriota bacterium
GGCGAACGAGGCCTCGAAGATGGCTTCGCGGCGCCGCGCCTGCTCGTCGACGATGCGCTGCGCGTCGTGGAGTTCGGGGCGATCTCCACTGGCACGGGCTTCGTGCCTGATGACGCGCTTGAGGTCGCCGTCCACGACGAGCATGCCGCCGCAGCACGGGCAGGTGATCTCGAACTCGCTCGACAAGGTCTTCGCCATCGTCCGCCGGTCTCCCAGGGGCGCGATTGTACTGCGCCCCGCGACCCGTCGCACCCGGCCTGCGTCATGCGTCCATGTGGCACCCGGTCCGCCTGGGTCAGTACCGGTATTCCTTCGGCAGTTCCGACCAGGTGTGGCGGTTCCTGTAGTTGGTCGGCTTGCGGCCGTGGACCTCGCGGTAGCGGCGGTACGCCGCGCGCAGCCGGTCGATGCGGGCGTCTGACGTGCGCAGCGGCCGGTGGGGGTGGTCGATCAGCATCTGCTCGAGCTTCCAGACGTTGCGGGTCGTGAGCCGCCAGTCGTACCGCCCCATCGCCTCGCCGAGGTGCACGACCGCGTACGCCGTAATCCGCCCGGTGAAGTCGACGTACCCGTCGACGTAACTCGACGCCAGGTCGCGCGCCCGCCTGAAGACGGGCAGCCGCCCGTGCAGGCCCGGATCCCGCGAACGGGCCACCGAGCCCCACTTCCCCTCGTGCCGGTACACGAAGATCACGTGATCGAGCTGGTCGATCGACTCGAAGCTGAGCACGAGCGGGGGGTAGCCGTGCTGCTCGAGGATCGTCGCCGCCGAGAGCGCCGCCTCGAGGCAATGCGCCCTGCCGGTCTGGACGACGCCGCGAAAGCTGCGCTGCGTCGGACCATCGGGTTCGGCGTTGTAGGGCATCGCGTTGAGCCAGCGCTGGACGGCATCGGGCGTGGTGCACCGCCGGATGATGCGGCGTTCGGCGGCCGTGAACGCCTCGATCGGCGGGCGCGTCATCGACTGGCGCCCTCGAGGGCCGCTACCAGCGCATCCGTCGTCCAGTCGTTGCCGCGGAGGATCGTCGAGAGCGTGCCGGCCGGCGTGATGACCGCCGTTCGCAGGTTGTGCGTGATCCCGGCGGGCGCATCCGACTCGCGCATCACCGTGAGCCCCAGCCGGCCGCCAAAGGCATCGACGTCGGCCGTCGGCGCCGTCGCAAACGTCCAGACGTCACGACGGGCCCCGACCCGGGCGGCGTGCGCCGCCAGCACGGCGGGCGTGTCGTGGGGAGCGTCGAACGACAGGGTCACGAAGTGCACGCGGTCCCGCAGCGTCGACGAGGCGAGCACGCGGTCTTGCGCCTCCCTGAATCGCCGGTCCATCAGCGGGCAGTAGTCGGGCAGCGGGCAGCGTGTGTAGGTGAACGTCACCGCCACGACCTTGCCGCGCAGGCTCTCGAGGGTGAATGGCACGCCGTCCTGCGACGTGAACCGCGGCGCGTCGACGGCGTCTCCCGGATCGAACAGGTCGAGGGGCGGCGGCGGCGCATCGGTGAGCTCCTTCGCCAGCGCGCGATGGCCGGTCTTGCGCACCTGGTCGATCCACTCCTCGGTGGCCGTCACGTGCAGGCGCACCTCGACCAGGTCGCCCGGCGCGAGCCCCTCGAGCTCGGCGAGGTCGCGCACCGCGAAGGGCATCGTCATCTTCTCCATGTAGCCGGGCACCTCGTCGTGCGCGATGCGCACCTGTTTCGCACCGGGCACGAGCGCGACCACCTGGCCGGTCATGACGAACTCGCGCGGCGCCGCTGCCGCGGCCGGCGATGTGTCGTGTGCGTGGCCTCCCGCGGAGGACGACGAGGGTGACGGCGATGGCGGCGAACACGAGGCGAGGGCGAGCGTGGCGGCCGAGGCGAGGGCGGCAAGGCGAACGTGTCGGGACATGGGCTGCAGGTTGTTATACTCCGCGATAGCCTCACCCTGCACCCTGCGGAGCGCACATGATTCGAGTCGGGACGTCCGGCTACAACTATCCCGAGTGGAAAGGGAAGTTCTACCCGGAGAAATTCTCGTCGGCCAGGATGCTGCCGTACTACGCCGAGCGCTTCGGCACCGTCGAGATCAACGCCAGCTTCTATCGCATGCCGACACCGAAGGTGCTCGCGGGCTGGGCGGCGCAGGTGCCCGAGTCGTTCGTCTTTGCCCTCAAGGCCCCGAAGCGGATCACGCACGAGCGGCGCCTCAAGGAGTGCGAGCCCGACGTGCAGTTCTTCGTGGAATCGGCGGCGACGCTGGGGCACAGGCTTGGCCCGCTGCTGTTCCAGTTGCCGCCCAACCTGAAGTGTGACCTCGCCCGGTTCGACACCTTCCTCGGCTGGCTGCCACGCGACCTGCGCATCGCGTTCGAGTTCCGCAACGACTCGTGGTTCGACCCCGAGGTGTACGCGCGGCTGCGCGACCGCAACCTCGCCCTGTGCCTGGCCGACAGCGCCGAGCGGCACCCGCCGCTCGAGGCCACGGCCGCGTTCGGATACCTGCGCCTGCGCGACGAGGGCTACGACGAGCCAGGCCTGGTGACGTGGGCCGACCGGGCCAGGACGCTGGGTCCGTGGGACGAGACCTACGTGTATTTCAAGCACGAGGACGAGGGCCGGGGCCCGGAGTTCGCCCGCCGGTTCATCGAACTGCTCGCGTAGGGCGGGCGACGTGCGTGCGCCACATCACCGGGACGCGGCGGCCTGGCGGGCGATCCAGTCGACGGCGGTGGTTTCGGCCCAGTAGCCATCGGAATCGGCCGTCGGCGCGGCCACGTAGGCGCAGTGGCCACCATGCGCCGTGATCGCGATGGTCACGTGCGGGTTCGAGCGCACCTCGACGCAATCGAACTGCGCCGACGGGATGAACGGGTCGTCATGCGCCGCCACGATCAGCGTTGGACGCGCGATGCGGGTGGCCACGCGACGCGAGCTGGCGCGGTAGTAGTAGTCGGCGGCATCCCTGAACCCGTGCGACGGCGCCGTATAGGCGTCGTCGAACTCCCGCACCGTGCGGATCTGCCGTAGTTTCGACAGGTCGAACTTCCCGGGCCAGTACTGGTCCTTGCGCCGCATCCGCGCCTTGAGGTTGCGGACGAAATTCCACTGGTACAGCACGTTTGACGGTCGCTCGAGAGCGTCGATGCACGTCGGCAGGTCGAGGGTCGGCGAGACGGCACAGGCGCCGACGAACTGCGCCGGCGCCTCGCGGCCGAACTCGCCCGTCAGCTTCAGCGTCAGGTTGCCGCCGAGCGAGTAGCCGATGACGCCGATGGCCGGCAACCGATCCGCGTCGAGTAGTTCCCGCAGGACGAACGCCGGGTCGTCGGTGAGCCCGGAATGATACAGGCCCGCACTGAGCCGTTCGGTGTCACCGCAGTTTCGCTGGTTGAGCAGCACCACGTTCATGCCGCGCGCCCAGGCCTTGTCGGCGATGCCCTGCATGTAGTGCGCCGACGAGGATCCTTCGAGGCCGTGCAGCGCCAGCACCGTCACCGCCTCGGCGGGGTGCGGCTGCCAGTAGCAGTGCGCGAGCACGCGCGCGTCGGGCGCGACGTCGAAGTAGCGCGGACGCGGGGCCGGCAAGAGGGGAAAGCGGCGCCGGCGGGCCCACGCGTAGATCGTCATGCGGTGGCCACCGGTCCACCGTGGGTGCGGCACGAAATCCATCGCCGCGAGTGTATCCTCTCAGCCATGCGACTCGTCACCTTCACCGCGCCGGGCGCCGATGCCGCGCGCGCCGCAACGTGGCGGCTCGGCGTCGTGCTCGACCATGACCTGATCCTCGACGCCGCCCCCGCCATCGCCGCGATCGACGCCGTCGCAGGCGCCCCGGACGAGTACCTCGACTGGTTCGACGCCGAGCGTGGCTGGCTTGCGCGAGTACGGCAGGCGGCGGCGCGAGCCGGCGATCCCGCTGCCGTCGCGGCCTGGCGCGCGGCCGGCGTGGTCATGCCGGCGTCGGGCGTCGCGCTGCTGGCACCCATCCCGCGGCCAGGCAAGATCGTGTGCGCGGGCCTCAACTACCGCGACCACGCCATCGAAACGAAGATGGACATCCCGGCGTCGCCGATCCTGTTCGCGAAGTTCTCGAGCGCGGTCGTCGGCGATGGCGCTGCCGTGATCCTGCCGGCGACGTCGCACCGCATCGACTACGAGGCCGAACTCGCGGTCGTGATCGGCCGCCGCGCCCGTCACGTGCCGCGCGAGGCGGCGATGGCGCACGTGCTCGGCTACATGAACGCCAACGACGTCAGTGCCCGCGACTTCCAGAAGGACGACGGGCAGTGGGTCCGCGCGAAGTCGTGCGACACGTTCGCCCCGATGGGGCCGTGGCTCGTCACCGCCGAGAGCGCGGGCGATCCGCACGCCCTCGGGGTGCGCCTGCGCCTCAATGGCCGCGTGATGCAGGAGTCGTCGACGAGCCAGTTCATTTTCGACATCCCCGCGCTCATCGCCTTCCTCTCGGCGACGACGACGCTCGAGCCCGGCGACGTGATCCTGACGGGGACGCCCCCTGGGGTGGGATTCGCGCGGAAGCCGCCGGTGTATCTCGCCGCCGGTGACGTGATGGACGTGGAGATCGACGGTCTTGGCGTCTTGCGCAATCCCGTGCGGGCGTCGTAGCCGGGGGGGTGCGCCGGCCTGTCGCCGTGCGCGCGGGCGTCAGAGCGTCCGGAGGCGCACGTAGCCGAACGGAACCGCGCCCATCGACCAGCCTTCGATGAGCAGCGGCACCGCGCCGAGGCGTTCGCCTACGGTGCGCTGCACCTCGAGCACCGCCTCGCGCGCATCAGCGCGCGCGAGGATCACCACCGTGGTGCCGCCCCCGCCGAGGCGGGCGCCGAGCAGGCCGCGCGCGCGTCCCACCCGCCGCACGCCGTCGACGACGGCATCGGCCGCGTCGAACGAGAGTCCGCACGCGCGCGCGCTGTCGTGCGCCTCGAACAGCATGTCACCAAGGAAGTCGAACGTCTCCTGGTCGCCGGGCATCGGCAGGAACGACTCGAAGGCCCGCGCCCGCGCGTGCTCGTAGATGCCGTACGACGCCGCGGCGCGCACGCGGTACACCGTGTCGGGCGACACCATGCGCTGCTCGTCGTCGTTCGGTGCGGCGCGGTCGAGGAAGTCGCGGCCGCGCATGGTCTCTGGCAGCGATGCCCGGTGCGAGGCGGCGAATGCCTCGGGCCCGAGGTTGGCGAGGGCGCCGTGCCACCCGGCATCGGGCACGCCGCCCGTGGCACCTGCCGTCGGTGCCTGCGTGGCCAGCAGGCGTGCGGCCATCGCCATCGCGACGCGCACGTCGTGCTGTCGCGTGTCGGCCAGGTCGACGCCGAGCGACGCACCGACATCGAGGCCGAAGACGGCGAGGTGCGTGGGCCAGGGGACCTGCGCGAGGTCGGGCTGGGGCTGACACGTGAAGGCGAGGACGTGTTCGCTTTCGGCGCTCGCCGCTGGCCAGTGGTCGGCGATGCCGTCGATGGGGCCGTGGACGCCGCGATCGGCATGCGCGGCCAGCGTCGTCAGCTCCCGCGGGTCGGCTACCAGGTTCATCTCGGCGAACAGGCCGCGCAGGAGGGCGATGACGGCGGCGGCGTCGGCGCCCCGGCCATGGCCACGCGGCGCCGCGGCCGCGATCAGCACGCGGACGCCCTCGGCGAAGCGCACGTGGCGGTCGCGCATCATGGCGAGGAATGCGGCGGCGAAGGGCGCGGCCCAGGCGCGATCGTCGTGCCGCGCGAAGTAGTGGCGCGCCACGTCGTAGCGCACGGGGCGCCCGTCGCTGAGCAGGAAGTGCATCGGCATCTCGAAGATGTCGGCCCGCCCGCGGTAGCCGGGTGTGCGCCTGATGATGGTGAGCAGGCCCTGTGGGTCGCGCTGGAGGGCGACGAGCGTGCCCTCGGCCGTGGCGACGTGCAGGGCGCGTGCGCCGGCCGTGTCTGCGGCGCCGCCGAAGAGCCGCAGGGTGCCCGGCGCGCGTGTCACCAGGACGTCGCGTCCCTGCGGAAAGAAATCGGCGCTGGCCGACAGGTGCGCGGGGCGCGACAGGTCGTCGATGACGACCGAGACGGCATCGATCCCGCGGGCCGAGCCGTGGATGGTGTGTCGCATGTGCGGGTGCGCGCGCCCTCGTGGATCGTATCGTCGCCACGGGCGCGTGCTTTAGGTCCCCGTGATATTATTGGCCGTTTTTCTGCTTTTCCCACCTGATTCGAGGGCGTTCAATGACCACCAATTCCTTTGGCGCGCATGTCGATCTCGCTACCGCCGCCGGCACCGTCCGTATCGCGAGCCTGGCCGCGCTGACGGCCCAGTTCCCGGGCGTGGCCACGCTGCCGTATTCGCTCATGATCCTGCTCGAGAACCTGCTGCGCTGCGAGGACGGCGCCTTCGTCTTGGCCGACGTTGTGCGGGCGCTGGCGAGGTGGGATCCGGGGACGATCGGCGAGAAGGAAATCGCGTTGACGCCGGCGCGCG
>JAEUQQ010000126.1 GCA_016789685.1 Acidobacteriota bacterium
GCCCGAGATCGAGGTGGCACAGCGCGCGGTGCCACCAGTTGTGCACCTTGAAGAAGTTGTCGTCGCCGTCCCAGTGCGCCTCGCGCGCGATCATCCAGCCGATGCCGTCTTCGGCGCGGCCCTGCATCTCCATCACGTGCGCCACGGCATGGTGCGCCCACGCGTCGAGTGGCTCGAGGTCGAGGGCGCGGCGGCCCTCGGTTTCGGCCCGCGCGTAGTCGCCGGCTTCCTCGAGGCCGAACGCATACATGCCAACCACCGCGTGGAAGCCTGGCAGGTCACTGCTCCAGTGGGGCAGGGCGCGTGCGATGCGATCGCGCAGGTCGCGCGCGCTGCCGCGATAGAAGTCCATCAGGTGCCCGACCTGCAGGCCGACCAGGTCGTGCGGGTAGCGCATGTTGTGGAAGTCCATCGCGCTCGCGGCCGCGACCCAGTTGCCGGCGACGAGCTGATCGAGCGCTGCGAGTTGCGAGCGCTCGCGCGCGTTGAGGGGCAACGCTCGCACCGTGGCCGCCAGGTCGCGCGCCATTGCGGTGGCCGCCGGTTCGGTCGCCAGGCCGAGGATGAACGCCTTGAACAGGTGCGCCTGCGCGAAGCCAGGCGAGTCGCGCAGCGCCTCATCGAGCCGGGCGAGCGGATCACCGCGGTAGATGTTGAAGCTGCGTACGGCCTCGTCGAATGCGGCGGCGGCTGCGGCTGACGCGCCCGAGAGCGCGTTGGACTGGCGGTCGGTGATCATGGCGACACTCCCGCGGCGGAACGGCCGGTGTGGCTCGCTCGCCGATCGTCTGTCTGGACTGGTGCCGCGCAGCGTACGTTGGGCGCCGCGGGAACGTCAACGGCGGTGCCGGGCGGCGGTGCGTGTCACCGCCCAGAGCACAGCCGCATAAAGGGCCGTCGCCAGCGCGAACCCGGCAGTCGAGGGCATCTGCCACCAGTCACCCTCGAGCAGGCCCAGCCGGTCGAGCAGGGGATAGACCGGCCTGAAGATGTACATGACGGGCAGCACGACCAGCGAGATCGCCGCCTCGAGCGCGGCCGGCACACCTCGCGCAAGCAGGCGCAGCAGCAGCAGGGCCAGCGCGACGTAGGCCATGAACCCCAGCGGCAGCGCACGCCAGGCCGGGGCGCGCCCCTGCCTCACGCGTGCGGCTCGTCGACGAGGTCCATCCACGAGAACCAGATCGGGTGCCGCGTCTTGTACCACCGCAGCACCTCGTGCAGCTTCGCGCGATCGGCCGTCGAGACGACCTCGGGCGGGATGCGGTCGAGGTGCACGCGGATGCGGCTGCCCGGCAGGAACTCGAGCGCGTCGGCGCACAGCGTCTGCAGCTCGTTGCGGATGCGGCCGGAGTCCGAAATCTTGACGGCGCGCGTGGTGTGGTCGGTCCCGGCCAGGAAGCGGTGGAGCAGCGGGATGAACACCAGCCGCGCGTCGTCGCGCGGCTTCATCAGCCGCAGCGTCAGCGTCACACGCTTGTCGCTCGGCATCGACGCGAGGCGCACGGTGACGCGGTAGGTATCGGGGCCGACCTCCTCGACGCCGGGGGCGCCGGTGTAGGGGTCGTCGCGCATGTAGCTCGACACGGCGAGCACGTCCCACTTCTTCTGCGGGAAGAAGTCGTCGGCGCGCAGCGCGGGCACATCGAGGGGGAGGCCCGCATCGGCCGCCTCGTGAATCATGCGGCGATAGTGCGCGACCGTCTCGGCGTCGGGCGTACGGCCCACCAGCGGTGCCAGCCGCGCCGCGAACGCGTCGCCGTCGGCGTCGAGATGCATCACGTGCATCTCCTGGTCGTACGGAAGGTCGAACTTCGACGTGAAGGCGTTGAGGAAGGCGCGCAGGCCGAGCATCGGCGCCAGGCTCGCGGCCTGGACCGCCTCGGCCGACGCCGCATAGCCATCGACGATGAGCAGGTGCGTCGCGCCGTCCTCGTCGCGCCAGGTGCCGACCGCGTAAGTCGGTGCATACGTGCCCGAGTCGGTGAAGGCCCGCAACCCCGTCGGCAGCGTCCAGCCGTCTTCGACGACGTGGGCGCCGAGATCGCGCCAGGCCTGCCAGAGCGATCCGATGCGCGCGGCGCGGCTCTTGCCGCCCAGCGTCCACACGTGCACGTGCTCGCGCCTGATGCCCGGATAGGCGAGTTCGATGGCCTCGAGCACCTGCCGGCGCGGCGTGCGGAACGTGATGAGGATCGACTGCGCGACGGCGGCCTCGAGCACCTGCTGGGGCAGGAACAGCGTGCCCATGTAGCCTTCGTACGGCTTGACGATGTTGAGGGGTTGGTCGAACACGTGCAGCACCGTCATCGGCCCGGTCTCGTGCCCGAGCGCAAACCGCGACGTGTTTTCGAGCGTGTCGATGGCCGTGCCCCACACCGTGACGTGGGCGGTGGCGAGGTCGGCGTAGAACTCGTTCCAGCCGTAGGCGGGGTCGTTGAGCAGGCGCGTGACGCGTTCGTCGAGCCAGCGCGCGACGTCAGGGCGCGCGTAGACCCGTCCGAACCCGAGCTGCGGGTTGGCGCCCATTTCGGGCGTCTCGCCGGCCTTCGGCATCAGGCCTTCGCCAAGGCACACCATGATGGCGTGGTTCTCGGGCAGCTGCCGCGAGAGGTACCACAGGCCCTCGCTCATCGCATAGGCCGAGATGGCGTCGGCGTTCTTCTTGACCTGGTTGAGTCCGGTCTTGTCGCGGCCGCGCCCTTCGCCGAACTGGCCGTACAGCTGCGTGCCGAGGGCGGTGACGGCGCCCGTGACCGCAAAGAGCCGCTCGATGCGGCCGGTGAGGAAGGCCGCCTTCGTGCCCGGGACGTCGTGCGCCGGCACGCCGCGCGTCCACGCGATGTCGACGTCGTCGAGCCAGAGGTGGAAGCGTCCGAGGATGGGGCGCGTGTCGAAGGCCCACTGGGCCCGGAGGTCTCGTCGATCCTGTTCGCTCAGGTGCATCGGTCGCCTCCGAGGGCGTGTGCGCCGTCCCGCCGCGATGGTGCCTGGTGGGCGGGGCCGTGCCCGGCCCGCATCGCCGCGGCCGGGGTGACTGGTCGTGTCGCGGGTGCCCGCCGGGGCGCGGGCGACGTCAGATACTACTACCGTGTCAGGGCGCGCGACCGTCCCGTCCCGACACCGTACCGCCCCAGGCCAAACCACCGTATACTCCGCCGCGATGTCGTCTCAGGCGTGTCGCAACTGCGGGGTGACCCTGACGGGCGCGTTCTGCGCGTCGTGTGGCCAGTCGGCGCACGACGGCCACGATACGACGCTCGGGCACCTGTTCCACGAGCTGACCCACGAGGTGCTGCACGTCGACGGAAAGATCGGTCGCACCCTCCTGGCGCTCGTGGCGACACCCGGGCGACTGACGGCCGAATACTGGGCCGGCCGGCGAGCGGGCTGGATCCGGCCGTTCCGCGTGTTCCTGATCGCGGTCGCCATCCACTTCCTCACCGTTCCGGGCATCGGGCCCATGAACTTCGACGTGTACGTCCGCACCGACGCGTCTGGCACGCGCGACGTGTTCATCGGGACGTCGGCGCCCCTGGCCACTCGTGCGGGCACGACCGCGGTGACCGAGGACGATCGGCATCGCTACCTCGAGCGGATCCGGAAGGCCCACGCCCCCGTGCGCTATGCGGCCGTGCCGTTGTTCGCCGTCGCCACGTGGGCACTGTTCCGCCGTCGCCAGGCGTTCTTCGCCAACCACGTCGTCCTGGCGGCGCACTTCTACTCTGCCTGGTACACGCTGAGCGTGTTGCTGGCGCTGGCGCACCTGCCGGGCCGGGCGGCTGCGACGATCGGCCTGCTCGGTTCTGGTGCCTACCTGTTCGCGACGGTGCGCCGGCTCTTCGGCCAGCGGCTCGCGTGGGCCCTGGTATCGAGCCTCTGCCTGTACGCGGTGATGCTGGTGCTCGAACTCCTGCTGGCGTTCGCGGCCGGATGGTGGGTGGGGCGCGCGGCCGTGTAGTTTCGCGCCGCTGCGCCGCGTGTGGTTCAATACAGGGATCACGCGCACCGCCCCGGAGCGCCGCGCCTTCAGACTCCCGATGCCGTCGCCTGCCCGCCCCATTCACCTCGCCTTCCTGGGATGCGGGTTCATCACGGCCGTGCACAGCAGGGTGCTGCGCCGTTTTGCGCGGACCGATGTCACGTACAGCTACGCCAGCCGCGACCGCGCGAAGGCCGAGGCCTACCGCGCGAGGTACGGCGGGCAGACCGCATTCGGCGACTACGCATCGGCCATCGCCGACCCTGGCGTCGACGCGGTCGTGATCGCCGTGCCGCCCAACCAGCACCTCGAGCTGGCGCTCGCGGCGTTTGCGGCGGGCAAGCACGTGTTCGTCGAGAAGCCTGCGTTCGCAACGATGGCCGACTACATGACGGTGCGAGCGGCGCGCGACCGCGCCGGGCGCGTCGCGATCGTGGGCGAGAACGACCACTACAAGCCGCTCGCGGTGACGCTGCGCCGTTTGCTCGCCGAGGGCGCCATCGGCGACATGGTGTTTGCGCACTTCACGACGATCACGCACCGGCTCAAGCGCGCCGACGACTGGCGCAACGACGAGGCCAGTGCCTGCGGCGACGCCTTCTTCGAAGAGGGCATCCACTGGCTCCATGTCGCCGGCAGCCTCGGCCCACGGATCACTTCCATCCGCGGCTTCCGGCCGTCGATCTCGCGCGAGGGGCCCGATCGCCGGGCCAAGAGCATGATGGTGGCCTTCCGCTACGACAACGGCGCCGTCGGCGCGCTCTACTACTCGCGCGAGATTCCGTCGTTCTTCAAGGGCCTCAGGCTCTCGAAGCTGTTCGGTCGCCGTGGTGTCATCACCTTCGAGTCGAACGGCGTCTTCCTGATCGCGCGCGGGGGGGCGTTGCCGCGGGTGATCTTCCCGGGGTTCCGCGACATCCGCGGCTACGGGGCGATGTACCGCGACTTCCTGGCGGCCATCCGCGAGGGCCGGGCTCCCGAGATGAGCCTCGAGCGGGCCATCGAAGACCAGGCGCTGATGGACCAGGTCTATGCCACGATTGCCGCCGATGCGGGCGGCGGTTCCACGCCCGAGGTGCCGCGCGCCGCGCAGGCGGGCACGCACGGGCTCTAGCGGGCACGACGTTCCTCGATGCACACCGAACGCTTCGACATCATCATCATCGGCAGTGGCGCCGGCGGCGGCACGATGGCGCACGCCCTGGGGGGCACGCCGGCGCGCATCCTCGTG
>JAEUQQ010000163.1 GCA_016789685.1 Acidobacteriota bacterium
ACCCCCTCTGAGCGTCTGGTGCCAGAGCGTGCAGAAAGTGATGAAGAAAGATGTGACCCCTCGGAGTATCAGCCGGTCGCGGTGCCCGAATGCGCCATCCCCCGCGCGATGGCCGACAACTGGCGCGCGGTGTCCTTGAAACGCAGCGCGTGCGCGTCGCTGGCGTTGCCCTGCAGCGCGCGCGCATACACGCCCTGCGCGATGCTCGCCAGGCGAAACAGCGAAAACGCCACCAGGAACGGCCAGTCGGCGCGCGCGTCGCGACCACTCAGTGCGCCGTAGCGCGCCACCTGCGCCTCGACGCCGGGAATCCCCGCATCGTCCAGGGCCGTCGGACCCTCGCGCCGCTCACCGTCGCGCGTGATGTAGTACGCGAGGCACGCGTACGCCACGTCGGCCAGCGGATGTCCCAGCGTCGACAGTTCCCAGTCGATGACGGCGACGATGCGCGGTTCGGTGGGATGCACGATGAGGTTGTCGAGCCGGTAGTCGCCGTGGACGATCGTCGTCTCGTCGCTCGCAGGCGCATGCCGGGGCAACCAGTCGATCAGCCACGTCATGTCGGGCAGGTCGTCGGTCTGCGCGGCCTCGTACTGCTGCGTCCACCGCGCCACCTGGCGGCCGAAGTAGCTACCAGGCCGGCCGAAGTCGCTGAGCCCTGCCGCGTCGACATCGACACGGTGGATCGCCGCCAGCACGTCGATCGCGTGCCCGTGCAGCGCAGCGCGCTCGCCGGGCGTGAATCCCGGCAGCTTCGGGTCCCAGAGCACGCGCCCCTCGACGCGCGCCATCACGAAGAACGGCGTCCCGATCACCGACTCGTCGTCTTCGGCAAGCAGGCACGGCGGAACCGGCACGCCGTGCGCGGCCAGCGCGGTCATCACGCGAAACTCGCGCTCGACCTGGTGCGCCGACGGCAACAGCCGCCCCGGCGGCTTCTTGCGCAGCACGTAGTCGCGCGTCGGCGTCGAGAGCAGGAACGTGGGGTTCGACTGCCCGCCGCTGAACTGCGACACCGTCAGCGGCGGAGCGAACCCGTCGAGGTGCGCCGACAGGTAGCGCGCGAGCGCCGTCTCGTCGAACGCGAGCCCGGGCTGCACCGGGATGGTGCTCATGCGAATCGGCGCAACTCGTGCTTGGCGATTGACGCCTTGTGCACCTCGTCTGGACCATCGGCAAGGCGCAACGTGCGCACATGGGCCCAGGCCGCGGGCAGGAAGGTGTCCTGGCAGACGCCCGCACCGCCCCATGCCTGCACGGCGCGGTCGATCACGTCGAGCGCCATGCGCGGCGCGACGACCTTGATCATCGCGATCTCGGCACGTGCGGCCTTGTTGCCGACCGTGTCCATCATGTGCGCCGCCTTCATGGTCAGCAGGCGCGCCTGCTCGATGGCGATGCGCGACTCGGCGATGTCTGACTGGATCGTGCCCTGCGCGGCCAGCGGCCGTCCGAACGCGACGCGCGTCGTCACGCGCCGGCACATCAGCTCGAGCGCGCGCTCGGCCAGGCCGATGGTGCGCATGCAGTGGTGGATGCGTCCGGGGCCGAGCCGCCCCTGCGCGATCTCGAACCCGCGGCCTTCGCCGAGCAGCAGGTGGTCTTTCGGCACCCGCACGTTGTCGAACATCACCTCGGCGTGCCCATGCGGGGCATCGTCGTAGCCGTAGACACTCAGCATGCGCTCGATCGTGACCCCGTGCGCCGACATCGGCACGAGGATCATCGACTGTTGCTGGTGCTTCGGCGCCTGCGGATCGGTCTTGCCCATGAAGATCGCGACCGCGCACCGCGGGTCACCTGCGCCCGACGTCCACCACTTCCGCCCGTTGACGATGTAGTGGTCGCCGTCGGCAACGATCGAGGCCTCGATGTTCGTGGCGTCGGCCGAGGCCACGCCAGGTTCGGTCATCGCGAAGCACGAGCGGATCTTTCCGCTGAGGAGCGGTTCGAGCCATCGCTTCTGCTGGTCTGGCGACCCGTAGCGTTCGAGCACCTCGATGTTGCCTGTGTCGGGCGCGCTGCAGTTGAAGACCTCGGATGCCCAGAGGACGCGGCCCATGATTTCGCACATGGGCGCGTACTCGACGTTGGTGAGGCCGGCGCCGTGGGTCGATTCGGGCAGGAAGAGGTTCCACAGGCCGGCAGCCCTTGCCCTGGGCTTGAGTTCCTCGATGAGCGGGATGACGTGCCAGCCCACCTTGGCGCGCTCGGCCTCGTAGCGGCCTTCGTTGGGATAGATGTGCGCGTCCATGAACGCGAGCAGGCGTTCGCGGATGTCGCGCGCGCGAGGTGACGCGGCGGTCATGCCGAGAGTTCCTCGGGCTCGAAGAGCGCGAAGACCGCGTCGGCGGGATCGCGGATGACCGCGTAGCGGCCGAGCGCGCCCATGCCGGTGATGTCGCGGAGGATCTCGCCGCCGAGTTCGCGCGCGCGCTCGACACTGGCCTCGATGTCGGTGACCGTGATGTACATCAGCCAGTGCGACGGCAGGCCGGCGTTGACGCCCTGTGCGTGGCAGATGCCGGCGACCGGCGTGCCTTCGGCGTCGAGCAGGTTGTAGTCGTCGTAGTCGCCCATGGGCACGTGGCTGACGCTCCAGCCGGCGACCTGGTGGTAGAAGTCGCGGATGCGCGGGGCATCGGCGACAGTGAGGTCGATCCAGCCGATCGACCCTGGCAGCGGCGAGGTCATGGGGAGGTCTCCCATCGCGCCAGGGGGCTGGCGCCACGGGCGCATCATAGCGCAGCGGCCGCGGCAGCCCGCGGGCGAATGCGGGATCGTGCGATGCCTCCGGCGTAGGGGCGCATCATGATGCGCCCCCCCCCACCAGAGGCTGCCCGCCCAAGCGCGTCAGCGACGCTTGCGTGCCAGCAGGCCCACGAGGCCGGCGCCGGCGAGGAGCAGCGAGGTCGGTTCGGGCACCTGCCGCTGCACCACGCGGAAGTTGTCGAGTGCGGTCTCTTCGTTGCCGAGGTTGTTGGCCTCGAGGGCCTCGGCCCATCGCACCGACGTGATGTCGGTATCGGACGTCAGGCCGATGAAGATGGCGGCCCCGGTGAGATTGCCCGACACGTTGAACGACCGTGACGTCAGGTCGGCAAACCACACCGTCACGATGCCCGGTGAGGCGGCCGTACTTGACTCACCCGGGACCGACTCGAAGGCGTCGATGTCGAACGCGAGCGCGCGGGTCGGCAGGCTGAGGGCAATGTCGTAGCGCGCGTCGCCCGAGGAGCGCCCTCCCGTGCCGAACAGGCGATGGTCGGCGGCGCCGAATACCTGGAGGTCGTCCATGTTGGTCGTGGCCGACACTCCTGTGAGGAACGCCACGCCCGACAGGTCGGTACCGATCGCGTAGCCTTCGAAGTCCTGTGAGGCCACCGGCCCGCCCGCGGCGGCCAGGAACGCCAGCTCGGTGGCGTGTATCGTCAGGGTCGCGGCCTGTACTGGTGCCGCGGGCGCGGCGACGATGTAGAGGCTGCACAACGCAAAAATCCCGAGACTCCGACGCATGGATTCCTCCTCGGTGGCGACATTCGCAGCCGCTGCGGGGGCACGAGGGCCTGCTCGCGGGCGGTGCGATCAGTCAGAAACGGCTCTGGGTAGCGGAGGGCGAGGGAGCAAAGCTCGGGCCAGCGTGGCCAGACGCCTGCGATGCGTCAATCGATGTCCCGGACGTCGACGACGCGGCCTAGTCAACCTGCTCGCGGACCTTTGTCACGCTGCGGGCGCCGGTCACGCCCGGCGCCTGACGGGCGCAAACGCACGGCCGGCTTCAATGCCAACGCCGACTGCGGTACACTGCGCGGGCACGCCAGGTGCGCCCGTAGCTCAGTTGGATAGAGCGTCGGCCTTCGAAGCCGCAGGTCGGGGGTTCGAGCCCCTCCGGGCGCACCACCTACACTTTGAGCAAAGCACCTTATTTTGCTGCGATTTGCACCAATTTGAGACCTCAGCGACGGTGTCTCCAATGAGCACCTCGATGGCCTCTGTGTGCCACGTTGTGCCACGCCGTGACAGCAGATCCTGTACAGAATCCTGTACAGCCCTCGCGCCGGATGA
>JAEUQQ010000167.1 GCA_016789685.1 Acidobacteriota bacterium
CGAGCAGGCCGAACCGGCGCGTACCGACGTCCGCATCGAGGCCCCGCGCGCGAGGCCGGCCGGCTCGGTGCTGCTCACCGGCGCGCGCGTGATCTCGATGAAGGGCGCCGAGGTCATCGAGCGCGGCGACGTGCTCGTCACGGCGAACCGCATCGCCGCAGTGGGGCGGCGCGGCACGCTCAAGCCGCCGGCCGGCACCAGGGTCATCGACGTCGCGGGCAAGACGATCATGCCCGGCCTGGTCGATGTGCACGCGCACATGTGGGCGCCGCGTGGCCTGCACCAGACGCAGGTCTGGCAGCACCTGGCGAACCTCGCGTACGGGGTCACCACGACGCGCGACCCGCAGACCTCCACGCCAGACGTGTTCGCGTACGCCGACCAGATCGACGCCGGCGTCATGCCCGGGCCGCGCGTGTTCGCGACGGGGCCGGGGGTCTTTGCGGCCTCAGGACTCGAGGACCGCGATGCGGCGTTCCACTTCATCAAGCGCTACAGGGAAGCGTACGGCACCAACACCATCAAGCAGTACGTGGCCGGCGACCGCATCGTCCGCCAGTGGATCATCGAAGCGAGCCGCGAGTACGGCATCACGCCGACGATCGAGGGCTCGCTCGACCTCAAGCTGAACCTGACGCAGATCGCCGACGGCTACACCGGGCAGGAACACAGCTTCCCGATCATGCCGCTCTACAAGGATGTCGTGCAGTTCGTCGCGCAGACGAAGACGTTCTACACGCCGACGATCCTCGTGGCCTACGGCGCGCCGTGGACGGAGAACTACTGGTTCCAGAACAGCGACGTGGCCAGGGACGCGAAGCTGCGGAAGTGGATCCCGAACGAGTTGCTCGACACGATGGTGCGGCGGCGTGCGCAGTGGTTCCTGCCCGAGGAGTACGCCCACCAGCGGTACGGCACGCAGGTCGCCGCCATCGTCCACGCCGGCGGCCGCGCCGGGCTCGGCAGCCACGGGCAGTTGCAGGGCCTCGGCGCCCACTGGGAGACGTGGAATCTCGGGTCGGGCGGCCTCACGCCCCACGAGACACTGCGGGTCGTGACGCTCTTCGGCGCCGAAGCGCTGGGGCTCGAGCAGGACCTCGGCTCGCTCGAACCGGGCAAGCTCGCCGATCTCGTGGTGCTGGATGGCAACCCACTGGCCGACATCAAGCTCACCAACACGGTGCGGCTGGTGATGAAGAACGGCGAGTTGTTCGACGCGGCGACACTCGACACGATCTGGCCGTCGACGCGTCGCCTGCCCCGTCAGTTCTGGTGGGAGCCCTGACGGAATCAGGCGCGACGAACCTGACAATGTAGTGCTAACGCCGGTGCGTCAACTGGAGCTTCCAGTTGGAACCTCCAGCTGACGAAACGCCGACGTTCCGGGTTCACCGCAACCGCGTACCGAAGGCGTTCGACCCCGCCGCCCACGTCACGCCGCCGGCGTCGTTGAACATCGCGCGTTCGACGACCAGGTTGGCCGGCGTCGCGCCGATGCTGTCGACGATGGCGCCGAAGCGCTTGCCGGCAGCCGAGGGGAACTCCACGCTCACGGCGACGTTCGTCCGGCTGCTCGCCGGCAACGCGAAGTCGCGCGACTGCTGCGTGCCATCTTCGAACACGAGCGTCACGCGCGCGGTGCCGGTCGTCAGCGACGTATTGCCGATGAGGATGTAGGTCTCGGTGCCGTTCGAGGCATCGACTTCACCGTCTGCCAGGCCCCACTTCGTGCCCGTGGCCTGGGCGCCGGCGCTGTTGTGCCCTTCGTACCACTGCGTGATGTCGCCGCCCCACCACAAGGCTCGCTCGATCACCACGCCGACACCGTTGGTCACCTCGAACGTCGTGGCCACGGCCGTATCGGCCAGTTCGGCGCCCTCGTAGTCGACCCAGATGTTGAACCGGCTGTTCTCCGGCACCTGGTAGGTCTTCACGACCACGCTGCCATCGGGCTTGAGGTACCGGGCCGTGACGTTGGCGGCTTGCGACGTGGGGTTGGCGATCAGGAAGAACAGGTCGAGGAACGGCCCGGTCGCGCCTTCGGCGAAGTACCACTGCAGCCCTGGCGCCTCGACGCCGGCGGCCTCGTGGCCGGCTCCGAACGTCTGCGAGCCCACGGCGCGATACATCGCGCGCTCGACGATGACGGGCACCTGGTTGGTCGAGGTGATGACGGCCGACACTTCAGCGCTGGCGAGGGCGGCGTCCTGGGTGTTGACCCAGATGTTGAACCGGCTGCGCGCGGCCACGGTGTGCGTCTTGACCACGGGCGCGAGCGGCGCGGGCAAGAGGTAGCGCACCTCGATGTGCGCGGCGCTGTTGTTGGGGTTCTGCACGAGGTAGAACAGGTCGAAGCCGTTGAGCGTGGCACCTTCGGCCAGGTACCACTGCGTCAGGGGCCGGCCGATGCTCGTTTCGGCATGGCTCCCGTAACCGCTGGCGTCCCAGCGCATCGTCCGGTCGGCGATGACGGGCTGGTCAGACTCGATGACCGTCGAGAACTCGGCATTCGTGAGCCCGAGCAGTTCGGGATCCACCGTGGTCCTGGCGATCGGATCGAGATTCACCGTCTCGACGACCTCCGACCCATCGGTCTTCTGGAAGCGCACCACCGCCGTCGCGGCACGCCCGGTGGCGTTCAGCAGCGCGATCCGCGTGTCGAAGAACGTGCTGGTCGCCCCCTCGGCGAAGTACCGCGTGAACTCGCCCACCTGCGCGACGAAGAACGGGGCGACCTCGTTCTTCGACAGGTTGGGGAAGGTCAGGCTGGCCGGGTCGAACACGAACGTCCCGCGCGACGGCGTCACGGTGTACGTCGCGCCTTCCGGCAAGGTGAAGCTGTAGTCGCCGTTGAGATCCGTCGTGCGCGTGTCGCTGGCCCCGCCACTCAGCGTCATCGTCACGTTCGCGACCCCGGTGTCGTTGAGATCGCGCACCTGCCCGCTGATGGTGAACAGCATGGTCCCGGCGAAGTCCTGGTTCGCCTGGTTCGCGACGAGGTTGATGTACGACCGCGACGAGGGCGTGAACACGAAGCCCGCCAGTGACGGCGTCACCGTGTAGTTCCCGCCGACGGTGAGCGCGTCGCCGCGACGCCCCGCGCCCAGCGCGATCACCGAGTCCTGCACGAGGTTGCCGAACTCGTAGTAGCCCATCGCGTCGGTGACGGTCGTGACCGACGCGTCGCCCGACAGCGTCATCGTCACGTTGGCGAGGGCCGACGCGCCTGGCCCGGTCCCGCGCCTGACGTAGCCGCTGATCGTCACCGACTCCGGCACGGCGGTGCGGCACTGCGAGAACTCCGACGTGCCCTCCGGACCAGTGGACGTCGTCGTGATGACCGACTTGCCGGGCACCGCCGGCACCAGGATGCTGTAGTTGAGGTGCCCGTTGCCGTCGGTCGTCAGCATGTTGCTGCCGACGTACACGTCGCCTTCGCCGTGATTCAGGGCGTCGCACGACGTGTTGGCGTACGCGTCGATGTAGTACTGCGTGTTGGGCTTGCTGTCGAGCGTGCCCTGCACCTGCAGGAGGTTGCCCGAGAAGATCGTCGACGACAGGACGGCCGGGAAGTTCTGCCGGCCGTTCGTGCCGACATCGGCGTCGAGCGCGTCGTTGTTGTCGACGAGCACCGTATCGTAGTTGTCGATGCCGAGCGAGCCGTTGGCGTCGATGCGATTCCCGCGCAACGAAGTACCGGTGCCACCGACGAGCAGCACGCCGCGACTCGTGTTGTTGGCGATGATGTTGGCCTCGCCGGCACCGACGCCGCCGATGACGGCGCCCGAGACACCGTTGTCGACACGGAGGCCGTGCGTCGTGTTGCCGAGGGGATTCCCCGCCGCATTGACGCCGATGCGATTCCCAAGGATCGAGACGCCCGTCACCGCGCCCCACACGGACTGTGACAGGTACACGCCGAGCGCGTTGCCCGAGATGAGGTTGCCCATTCCCGCGCCGGTGCCTCCCACGGTGAAGCCGGGCGCATTGACGACCACACCGTTTACCGTGTTGGGTACGGCCGTCAGGCCAGACGCATCGGTCCCGATGTAGTTGCCGTGCACGGTCACGTTGGTGACCGTCACATCGCTGCTCCCCGACAGGACGAGCCCGTTTACGTTGCCCGAGATCACGTTGCGGGCCTCGGGTGTCGTTCCGCCGACCACGGTGTTCGGCGCCTTGACGAACACGCCGACGGCGGTGCTGCCGAGCGCGGCGGTGCCTGCCGCGTTGATGCCGATGTAGTTCCCCTGGATCGTCGCGCCGCTGATATCGACGAGGATGTTGTGTGTGCCGTTGCCCGCCACGACGTTGCGCGCGCCCGCCGTCGTTCCCCCGATGACGGTGCCCGGGCCGCTTGTCAAGATGCCCATGGCGAATCCGTGCGCGACGGATCCCAACGGATCGAGCCCGACGTAGTTGCCCTGGATGATCGTGCCGGAAGGCGACGGCGCCCCGGAACTCCCCGCCTGGATGTGGATGCCGTGGCCGTTGCTCCCGTTGCCGGCCAGCACGTTGCCGGATGCGGCTGTGGTACCGCCAATGAGGGTGTTGGTGGATGCGCTGACGCCGGGATAGGCGCCCTCCACCAGGATGCCGGCCGCCGCGATGCCATTCGCCACGACCGTCGTGCCGTCGGCCGACAAACCCACGCGGTTGCCCTGCACGCGGTTGCCGGAGAGCGTCCCTCCGCCACGAATCCCGATCACGATGCCGTTGTTCGTGTTCCCGCTCACGACGTTGCCGGCGCCAACGACATCGCCGCCGACGACGTTGTTGTCGCCGCTCGCTCCGCAGTAGCCGAACCCGGGCTCGTACGTCGCCACGAGCACACCGGACGTGAGGTTCGGCCGGGCCAGGGCGCCCGTCGGGTCGAGGCCGATGTAGTTGCCTTGCACCCTGACGTTGCTCACGCAGAGCAGTTCTACGCCGTAGGCGTTGCCCGAGATCACGTTGCGGTCCGAGGCAGTCGTGCCGCCGATGATCGTGTTCGGATAGTTGCCGCCGAGCCCGACGACGACGCCGCCGGTGCCGAAGGGCACGCCGTTGCCCTGCGCGGCGCCGGACTCGGTGACGCCAATGTAGTTGCCCGCCACGACCACGCCGTCGGCATCGACCTGCACGCCCGTACGCGGGAATCCGACGATGATGAGGCCGCGGAGCGAGGAGTTGGCACCGGTGATCACGAAGCCGAGTGAGTCGACGGCGCCCGTGCCCACGACCTTGATCAACGGCGTCTCGACGAACCCTGGCTGCGTCGTCGCGTCGATGTCGATCTCGGTCGAGATCGTGGGCAGCGCGCTCGCCGGGGTGATGCTCTGCAGGCCGCTGGCGATGCTGAAGGTGATCGTGTCGGCGCCGGCCAACGCGTTGGCTTCCTGGATTGCCGCGCGCAGCGTGCACACGCCGCCGGCGGTTGCACAGACGCCGTTGCCAGCCACGGCGTCGCTGGCGTCGCCCGTACCGTTGACGACGAACGTCGCGGCATTCGCGTGCGTGCCACCAGCAAACAGCATGGCTGTCGTCACACACACCTGCATCCACCGGAAGGCTGACCTTCGCGTCACGGCACGTCTCCTGTCGGGCATGCCTCCACCGCGTCTGGGGAGGTTCACCGAGACAAGAGGATCGGCGCGGCCGGTTTGCTCAGGGACGTCCCTGCAGGACGAGGCTCGCCCACAGGGCCGGGTGCTCGGGCAGCCTCGTCGGGCCCAGGGGCGAGGTGACCGTGACCTTGCCTGCGCGCAGATCGGCGAGATACGAGAGCTGCGCGCGACGAAGGCCCTCGGCCTTGCTGCCCGAGGCGCGCCACTCGCGGTAGAAACGCGGCAGGATCGTGCCGGCCGCGACGTCGGGAATGTCCCACAGCGTCGCCACCACCGACCGCGCACCCGCGGCGAAGAACGCCCGCGTGAGGCCGAGCAGGCCGTCGCCGGTGACGGGCCCGGTCGCGCTGCGACACGCGCTCAGCACGACCAGGTCGGCCGAGAGGTCGAGGTCGTAGATCTCCTCGGCGGTCAACCGTCCGTCATCGGCGCCGGACGACGATCCGGGGGCGAGCGCGAGGAAGGCGTCGAAGGGCTTTGCGTCGTCGACGACGGCGTGAGTGGCAAAGTGGAGTACGCCCGCATTCGCTGACGCCGTGCGCACCGCGGCTTCCGAGGCGCTCGTGCCCGTCAGCGTGTTCACCGGCGTGGGCAGCACGCGACGACGAATCGCCTGCACCTCGCGCACGGCGCCTGGCAGCGGCCCGAGCCGCTGATCGCGGACGAGTGCCCGGGCAAGCACCGGGTTGCCGACCAGTAAGTAGGACGTGTTCTCCCTGTCGGTCGCCGGAGCCGGACCCTGGCCGATCATCGAGACCGACGGCACATACGACAGCCGGTAGTCTTCCAGGAGATAGCGCCCGGCTGGATGCCGCAGCGCCGCGAACGAGAGGCGGAACAGCGGTCCCGCGGGCACGATGGTCAACGACGATCCCGCAGGCGGCAGCAGTGCGGCCACTGGAGCGATCAGCGTGTCGTAGAGCCTGCGGTAGGCGTCGCGCGCCGATTGGCCGAGCGTGAACGCGTCGGCGCCACGCGTCGCCGGCGCGGCAGACGGCGCCGCGGCCCGCGGTGGGCGCGCACGCGACGACGACGGGCGTTCGGCGGTAAACGTTGCCTCGACCGCCTTCTGGAGCGCGCCCGCTCCCATGGGCAATCGCACGAGCCGCACGTCGCCTGACGGCGGTACCACCCAGGCGAGCGTCAGGTCGGCGTCGGTCCAGAAGCTCAGGATCGTGGTGTCGTTTCGTGCGGCCGCCTCGCGCATCTGGGCCAGCGACGCGCTGGCGGCCGTCGCCACGCTTGCCAGTCGCGTCCCGGCGAGGGCTCCGGCGGCAGCGGTCCCGGGCGGCGATGCAGAGGGCGCGTCGAGCGCCTGCGACGACAGGAGCGGCGTGCGTTCGAGGTCGCGCGCCGCCATGAGGTCGGCCAATGCGCGCGCGCGCGCCCGTTCGGCCACTTCGAGTGCCCGTCCCGCCTCGCCGGCATCGGCCAGTCGCCGCACCCCGATGGCGACCACGCGCACCCACAGCGCATCGAAGCGGCGCTTGAAGTAGTCGCGCGGAACGAGCGTCGCCCTCAGACCTTCGAGCGCGTCGAGTGCCTCGTCGGCCGCGGCGATCGCCTCATGCGTCCGGCCAAGCGTGTCGAGGGCACGCGCCCGGAGATCGAGCACCTCGACCCGCGCGTCGGTCGGCAGCACGGGCGTCGCGGTGAGTGCGCGCTCGAACTCGACGACCGCGTCGGCGTGTCGTCCGCTCGCTGACAGCACGGTTCCCCTCACGGCATGGGCAAACGACACCTGGCGTGAATCGACTGGCAGCGCATCGGCCTCGGCCAGGACCCGTTCGGCGTCGGCGACACGACCGTGGCGAGACAGGAACGAGGCCTGGTTCAGCAGCACATGCTGCAGCTCGACGGAACCCGAAGTCCTCGCCAGCGCCACTGCGCGGCTCGACGCGTCGAGCGATGCGTCGATGTTGCCGATCTGATCCTGGGCGATGGCAAGGCCCAGCAGGTTGTTCACCGCGGCGCCGCCATCTCCCAGCGCCTCCTGCAGCTGCAACGCGCGCGTGTAGTACGGAAGCGCCTGTTCCGGCTGGCCGTGCACCCGGTAGATTCGGCCCACGCTCGTCAGCGCGCGTGCGAGGTCGCTCCGGTTGCCTCCCTGGTCGATCATCGCCACGGCCCGCTCGGTCTCGCGCAGGGCGCGCGCGTAGTCGCCCGCCACGAACAGCATGTCGCCGAGGGCGTGCAGCACGAGTCCCTCGAGTGCAGGGCGGTTCCTGCCGGCGACGAGCCGCGCCGCTTCCTCGATCATCTCGAGGCGAGCGTCGAGGCGGATGGACGGCAGGGATGACAGGTTCCGGAGCAACTGCGCCCGGACGTTCCACGGTCCATGGGGGCCGACGAGATCCGAGGAACGCCGCCAGTGACGTTCGGCGCCGGCGTAGTCCCGGAGATCGAACAGCTCTGCTCCGCGCTGAAGCAGGAGCACGCCAAGCAGGTCGTTGGCCTGCGCACCGGCCAGCAGGTCGATGGCGCGCGCATAGTGCGCGTCGGCGAGGATGCTGTCCTTCTGCAGATAGGCCACGCGTCCGAGGCCCCAGTACGCACGCCCCTCGAGCGCCCCATCTCCGGCAGCGGCGGCGAGGTCACGCGCGCGCTCGAACATGGAGCGCGCCTCGGTGAGCCGGGCGCTTGCTACCAGGCGCACTCCTTCATCCGCGAACTGCGAGGCCGACATCGGCGCAGTGGGCGGCGCCTGTGCCCCTCCCTGCGCGCGAGCCACGCCAGCGGCCGGAACCAGGCAGACGAGGCAGGCGAGCACGAACGAGCGCATCGGCGTGTGCGAGGTCACCGTACGGCGGGAGTCGTGCCGAGCGCGTTGCAGGCGTCGCGGCGCCTGGCGTTGTCACGCGCGCACAGCTCCCGCAGGAGGGCCATCGCGCCCGCGTGATCGCCTCCGCGCTCATGCGCCACCGCCGCGAACCAGCGCGCGTCGTCACCACGCGTCTCGCTCGCCGTGGCCCGCGTCAGCAGGGGCTGCGCGTCATCGGCGCGCCCGGCGAGCAGGTGCGAGAGCCCGGCATAGAGCGCGATCTCGGGCACGTCGCGGCGCACATCGGCCAGCGGCGTCAACGCGCGGGCCGCCGCGTCGTAGTCACCCGCGCGATAGCGATCGAACGCGGCACCCAGCGCCGCAACGAGCTCGTCGTCTGCGCGGCCGCGCATGGTCAGCGCCAGGACGGGCGGCACCTCGACGGCCGGCGCGACGAGCGAGGCGGCCCACGCCACCTGCGCCGGCGGCTCGCCGGGGGTGGGCGCGGGCGCAGGCGTCACGGTGGTGGCCACCGAGGGCGCAGGGGTGGCGGGCGACAGGCGCCTCGCGATCGCACCGGCGCCGACGACCAGCAGCGCAAGAGCGGCGACGGCCAGCCAGGGCCGCGATGTCCACCAGGGGCTCGCAGGGGTGACCCTGGCCCCGGGATCGATGGCGGCCGCTTCGCGGCGCAGCTCGGCGAGTCCGCGGTACACCGCCGCGCATGCCGCGCACGCGATCAGGTGATCGGTGATGCGATCGCGCGTGGCGGGATCGGCGCTGCCGGTCGCGAGCGCCACCCAGTCGTCTTCCGACGGGTGCGCCGGCTCGGACGCGGCCGCGCGCATGTCGTCGCGGTACAGGAGGGCGAGGCGCTCGTCTCCGACGGGCGCCGGCGATCCAGCTTTCGCCGTCATGACACTCCTCGTTCGCGCAGCGCCAGGCGCAGGTCGGCCATCCCGCGCGCGATCAGATTCCTGGCGCGCTGATAGGGCCAGCCGCACAGCTCCATGATCTCGTCCACCGAGAACCCCGCCAGGTGCGCCCGTACCGCGCGTGCGCGCTCGGGATGCAACGTCTCGAGGCTCGCCCGCAACGCCGCGCGCTGCTCTCGGCGCCGCACGTCCTCGTCAGGCGTCGTCGTGGACGCAAGATGGTGCGCCTGCTCGTCCATGGGTACGTCCGAGAGGCAGCGTTCGCGTTCGCGCCGGATGG
>JAEUQQ010000210.1 GCA_016789685.1 Acidobacteriota bacterium
CCGAAGCCGCCGTCGAGGACGTACATGATGTTCTCGAGCGCAGCGAACCCGAGTGACGCCGTCGCGCCGTAGACGATGCCGTCCATCGGCTCGTCGAAGGCGCTGTGCCTGAAGCTGTAGCCGAGCAGGACGGCGAGCTTGCAGGCCTCTTCGCACAGGGCCGCGATGACGAATGCCTCGAAGGCGGCCGCCGACAGCGCGTGCGTCGCCTGGAACGTCTGTTCGAGCGTGACACCGAGAATGACCGCCGGGATGACCGACAGGCATCCGAAGGCGAACGTGGCCCAGAGCACGCCTGGCGGCTCGGGAAACGTGTCGCGTGCCTGGAAGTACCAGACGAGCAGGACGGCCGGGACGACGGCGGCAATGGTGAGCAGGAGGTAGGTCATCGGTGCGGTGGGCGCGGCGCGTCGGCTGACGAGCGAGCAGACGTTACTACATCCGCGCCGTCACTTCGCCCGCGGGGGAGCCCCGCGGCCATTGCGACGTTCAATGGAACCAGACAGGCCCCTGGACCCGTAACGGAGGATGGTCACTCCGGAGATCACCGGGGAACCGTGGTCCTCGAGACGGAGACTGGTGATGGGGCGTGTGTGGCGTCGGCTCGGTCCGGCAGTGGTGTGCTCCCTGGTCGCTCTGGCGTCTTCCCGGGTCGCGTCGGCCGACGACGCGACGCTGATCGTTCCGTTCACGCCCGATCGCTGGGATCTCACCCGCGCCACCGTCGTCGAGCACCTCGGGCGCACGGCGGTGATGGGCACGGCCTTCATGAAGGGCGTCGAGTTCGAGAATGGCGTGGTCGAGTGCGACGTGGCGATCGCCGACGGCGCGCGCACGTATCCGGGCCTGCTGTTCCGCACGCAGTCGGCGCACGACTTCGAGCGCGTCTACCTGCGTCCGCACCGTTCGCCGCTGCACGACGACGTCGTGCAGTACGTCGCGGCGTTCAACGGGGTCGACAGCTGGCAGCTCTACAACGGGCGGGGCCGGACGAGCGGCGCCACGCTGCCGACGGCGCGCTGGTTCCGCCTGCGCATCGAAGTGCTGGGGACGCAGGCGCGGGTGTTCCTCGCCGATGACCCCTCGCCGGTGCTGGTCGTTGGCGAACTCGAACGGGGCCAGAGCCGCGGCGGACTCGGCATCTCGACCGCGTCCGATGGCACGGCGTTCTTCTCGAACTGCGCCGTCCGTCCCGATGTGTCGATGGCCGTACCGCCGCCCGCGCTCGCGACGCCGCCGGGGATCGTCAGCGAGTGGGACGTGTCGAGTCCGCTCGCGAGGCGCGAGATCGAGTTCGACGAGTATCCCCATGCGTGCATGCGGGCCAATGCGGGATGGGTGCGGGCAACGGTGCGTCGTGACGGCATCCTCGACATCTCGCGCGTGCGCGGGCGGCGGGGCAGCGAACCCGACGCCGTCATGGCGCGGACGACGATCCGCGCGCGACACGCAGGGCCGCGGAAGTACTGGATCGGCTACAGCGACGAAGTGGCCATCTTCGTCAACGGACAGCTCGTCTTCCAGGGCGACAACAGTTACGGGGCGCGCGGCGCAGCGTTCCTCGGGATCGTCGGCCCCTTCGACGCCGTGACCCTTCCACTGCGCGAGGGCGACAACGAGGTGCTGTTCGCGCTCGGGGAATCGAGCGGCGGGTGGGGCCTGCTGCTGCAGGACGCGAACGCGGTCGGGCACGCGCCAGGCGTGGAGCGCGCGTGGACGACGACCGCTGACTTCCTCGTGCCCGAATCCGCGGCGTACGACCCCGGGACCAACGCGTTCTACGTGTCGAACTACGAGGCGTACACACCGAGCCGCACGACGCCGCGGCAGTTCATCTCGAAGGTATCGCCGGTGGGCCAGGTGCAGGTGCTCGAGTGGGTGTCCGGGCTGGCCAACCCGACCGGGCTCGCCGTTCGCAACGGCACGCTCTACGCGGTCGAGCGCACGGGCATCACCGAGATCGACATCGCCACCGCGAGCATCACCCGTCGGACGCCCATTGCCGGCGCGGGGTTGCTGAACGACATCGCGGTCGCCGCGAACGGCGACGTCTACGTCTCGGACTCGCGCGCCGACCGCATTTACCGGGTCGCCGGAGGGCGGGTCGAGGAGTGGATGAGCGGCCCGGCGATCGCGTCGCCGAATGGCGTGCTGGTGCAGCGTGGTCGCCTCGTGGTGGGGACGAATGGCGATGGCTGCGTCAAGGCGGTGGATCTTGCATCACGACGGATCGAGGTCGTCGCCAATCTCGGCGCGGGCCTGATTGACGGCATCGCCGACGACGGCGCGGGCGGCCTGCTGGTCTCGCACAACGAAGGGCGCCTGTGGCGGATTGCGCCGGACGGTGAGGTGCGAACGGTGCTCGACACGACGGCGATCCGGATGTCGATTGCGGATTTCGCGTATGTGCCGTCCCTGGGGCTGGCGGTGATCCCGACCTTCACGGCCGGCCGCGTCATCGGCTACCGCGTAGGCGGGGTCCCGTCTTTCATTGCGGCAAACCGCAAGCCCTGACCCCTGGGCTGACCGGGGGTCAGGACTTGAGAAATGCTGCAATGAAAGACGTGACCCCGCCGGGTCAGTTGGCGAAGGCGGGGATGCCGGTCTGCGCACGGCCCAGAATCAGGGCGTGGATGTCGTGCGTGCCCTCGTAGGTGTTCACCACCTCGAGGTTCACGAGGTGGCGGATCACTCCGAACTCGTCGGTGATCCCGTTGCCGCCCATCATGTCGCGCGCCATCCGCGCGATCTCCAGCGCCTTGCCGCACGAATTGCGCTTGAGCAGCGACGTGATCTCGACCGGCGCCTCGCCCTCGTCCTTCATGCGCCCCAGACGCAGGCAACCCTGCAGCCCGAGCGCAATCTCGGTCTGCATGTCGGCAAGCTTCTTCTGAATCAACTGGTTGGCCGCCAGCGGACGCCCGAACTGCTTGCGTTCGAGCACGTACGACCGGGCGCGGAGCCAGCAGTCCTCGGCCGCCCCGAGCGCACCCCACGCGATGCCGTACCGCGCGCTGTTGAGGCACGTGAACGGGCCCTTCAGCCCGCGCACTTCGGGGAACACGTTCTCGTCGGGACAGAACACGTCGTCCATCACGATCTCGCCCGTGATGCTCGTGCGCAGCCCCACCTTGCCGTGGATGGCCGGCGCCGTCAGGCCCTTCCACCCCTTCTCGAGCACGAAGCCGCGAATCACGTCCGCATCATCCTTGGCCCAGACCACGAACACGTCGGCGATCGGGCTGTTCGTGATCCACGACTTGGTGCCCGTGAGGCTGAAGCCGCCGTCGACCTTGCGCGCCCGCGTCGTCATGCTCCCCGGATCGGACCCGGCGTTGGGCTCCGTGAGGCCGAAGCAGCCAATCCACGCGCCTGTCGCGAGCTTCGGCAGGTACTTCTGCTTCTGCGCCTCGGTCCCGAACTCGTTGATCGGCACCATGACGAGCGACCCCTGGACGCTCATCATCGAGCGGAACCCGGAGTCGATGCGCTCGACCTCGCGCGCCACCAGGCCATACGCCACGTAGCCGAGTCCCGAGCCGCCATACTGCTCGGGAATGACGATGCCGAGCATGTCGAGCGCGCCGAGCTCGCGGAAGATCTCGGGGTCGGTCTGTTCCCTGCGGAAGGCGTCGAGCACACGGGGGGCGAGCTTGTCCCTGCAATACGCGCGCGCGGTGTCACGCACCATGCGCTCGTCGTCAGTCAGTTGCTGGTCGAGGAGGAAGGGGTCGTTCCAGTCGAAACGGGCACGGGAAGAAGACGCGGTAGACATAATCCGCCGATCATGCCACGAAATCCCCGGCCGTTTCGACCGTGGGATGGAGGGGTGCCTCATGATGCGCCCCGACGGCCGGATGGTGCCGGGCGACCGGGCTCGGCCATGGCCGGCGAGGCGACCGGGCAGACCTACACCGCCGCTATAATCCGCGCGTGGACGTGCTCGCACCGGTCGTCACGCTGTTCCTCATCATGGATCCGCTGGGGAACATCCCGCTGGTCCTGTCGGTCCTCAAGTCGGTGCCGACCGAACGCCGGCGGGTCGTGCTGGTCCGCGAAATCCTCATCGCGTACGTGGTGCTGCTGCTCTGCCTCTTCCTCGGCAACTTCGCGCTGCGCTTCCTCGGCCTCGAATCCGAAACGATCAGCATCGCCGGCGGCATCGTCCTGTTCCTGATCGCGCTGCGCATGATCTTCCCCGGCGAAGCAAGCGTCGCCGGCGACACGCCCGAGGGCGAGCCCTTCATCGTGCCGCTCGCCGTCCCGCTCTTCGCCGGCCCGTCGACACTCGCGGCCGTGCTGCTGCTCGAGCGATCGGCCCAGGGCCAGACGCTGCCCCTGCTGCTGGCCGTGACGATCGCCTGGGCGCTGAGCGGCGCCATCCTGCTCGCCGCCCCGTTCTTCTACCGCGTGCTGCGCCAGCGCGGCCTCATCGCGATGGAACGGCTGATGGGCATGCTGCTGGTCATGATCTCGGTGCAGATGTTCATGAACGGCGTGCGCGCCTTCCTCGCCCGCTGACCGCCGCCCGCTCAGCGCCCGAGCCCGGGCTCGACCGAGTAGGTCTGCTTCAGGCACCGCAGCGTGAAACTGCTCCGCGTGTGCCTGATGCCGGGGATCCGGTACAGCTTCTCGCGCAGGAAGCGCTCGTAGCCCGACGTGCCAGCCACCGCCACCTTGATGAAGTAGTCGAAGTCGCCCGTCAGCAAGTACGCCTCGATCACCTCGGGCAGGTCGGCCAGCGCCGCCTCGAACCTGGCCAACTGCTCGTCGTCGTGCCGCTCGAGCGTGATGTAGATGATCACCGTGTCGGGCGTGCCGAGGGCCGTGGGGTTGTAGACGGCCACGTAGCTCTCGATGACGCCGGAGCTCTCGAGACGCCGCAGACGCGTCCAGCAGGGGCTCGGCGACAGGCCCACCCGTTCGGCCAGCTCGCGGTTGGGCATGCGCGCCTTCCAGCGCAGCTCACGCAGAATCCGCAGATCGATGTCGTCAAGCTCGGGGTCCATGCAGAACATCCTCTCGACACAGCCGACTTCAGAGGAACAATCTTCCGCCACATGAGCCGACGGCGTCAAAGTTCGAAAGCCCATTCACGCCGCGGAGGCGTAGCATCGCCCTACACCCCCATGGCACAGCCCCGCGCAGGCGTTCACGCGACGCCCGTCAGCCCCCGGGACCTCGATCGCCTCGACCCGGCGTCGGCTCTCGATCACCGCCTCCTGCACGTCACCGCCGACGGCGTCGCCTGGCACGACCTGCCCGCGTGCCACCTGACCGCGGCCGAGCGCATCGAGCTGTACCGCCAGATGGCGCTCACGCGCGCCGTCGATCGCGAGATCGTCAAGATGCTGCGGAAGGGGCTGGGCTACGGCAAGCACCTGACATGCACCGGGAACGAAGCCACGGCCGTCGGTGCCGTCGCGGCCATGCGGCCACGCGAGTGGGCCACGCTCGCCATCCGGGATCTCGGCGCCTACATCGTCCGCGGCGTACCGATCGCCGACCTGCTCGCGCAGGTCTGCGGCCGCACGCCCGGGATGACCAACGGCTGGGACGGCAGCCTGCACATGGGGCGCCCCGACGCCAGGCTGGTCGGCCTCGTCTCGCACCTCGGCACGCTGGTCGCCCTGGGCACCGGCCTCGCCTTCGCCGAGCGCTACCGCGACACCGACCACGCCGTGCTCGCGTTCATCGGCGAGGGGTCCACGAGCACCGGTGACGTCCACGAAGCGATCAACATCGCCACGGTGATGCACCTGCCGCTCGTGCTCGTGATCGAGAACAACCAGTGGGCCTTCGGCACCCCGCGCACGCTGCAGTACGCGGCGCCGACGCTGGCCCTGCGCGCGCTGGCGTACGGCAACGATACCGAGGGCTACCTGATCGACGGCACCAACGTCACCACCGTGTACGCGACGGTGGCAACGGCGCTCGAGCGCGCGCGCCGTCAGCGCGGCGTCACGATCATCGAGGCCATGACCATGCGGCTCGAGGGCCATTCGCTGGCGGATCCCTTCGGCACCTACGTGCCGGCCGAGCAGCTCGCGCAGTGGCAGGACAAGGATCCCGTGACGTCGTTTCGCGCCCGCCTGCTCGCCGAGGGACACGCCGACGAGCCGACCCTGCAGACCCTCGAGTCGCGCATCGCAGCCGAGGTGCTCGCCGCCGCCCTCGAGGCCGAGGCGTGCCCAACCCCGGACGGCGCCGACATCGAACGTCGCGTGTTCGCGCCGTCGGCCGTCTTCGGCACGTCGCTCGCCGACGCCCCCGCGTCGGGCTCCCGCCTCACCTACCACCGTGCCATCCACGACGGCCTGCGCGAGGAACTCGAGCGCGATCCGACGCTGTTCATCGTCGGCGAGGACATCGGGATCTCGAACGGCGCCTTCAAGGTCACCGAGGGCTTCTCGCGCGAGTTCGACGGCGTCGAGTGGAAGACCGACTGGACGGCCCCCACGCGGCCGCGCCAGCGCCGCGTCATCGATGCGCCGATCGCCGAGGCCGGTTTCTGCGGCCTTGCCGCGGGCGCCGTCCTGCAGGGCCTGCGGGCCGTGGTCGAGTTCCAGTACGCCGACTTCGCGTCTGAGGCCTTCAAGATGATCGTCAACTACGCCGCGACGCAGCAGGTGCGTGGCATGGGGCCGGTGCCGATCGTCTTCCGGATGCCGTCTGGCTGGGCGCACAACACGTCGCTGTATCACTCGGTCAACCCCGAGTCGTGGTTTGCCTCGTCACCGGGGCTCAAGATCGTCGCGCCGACGACCGCCTTCGACGCCAAGGGCCTGCTCAAGGCTGCCATTCGCGACGGGAACCCGGTGCTGTTTCTCGAGTACAAGCAGCACTACCGCATCGTGCCCGACAAGTTGCCCGAGGGAATGAACCTCGCCGTGCCCGCGGGCGACTACGTGGTGCCGATGGGGTGCGCGCGTGTCGTCCGCGCGGGACGCGATGCGACGATCGTCACGTACGGGTCGCAGATCTTCCGCGCGCTCGAGGCCGCATCGATCCTCGCCCGCGACGAGGGCGCGTCGGTCGAGGTCATCGACCTGCGGTCGCTCATCCCGCTCGACATCGAGGCCATCCGGCGTTCGGTCGCCCGGACCTCGCGCGTCCTGGTCACCTGCGAGGCGCCGCGCACCGGGTGTTTCGGGGCCACGATCGTCACCGAGATCGTGCGCCACTGCTTCGACGACCTCGACGCCCCGGTCACGCTCGTCGCCGCCGCCGACACCCCGGTGCCGTTCGCGCCGGCGCTCGAAGCGGCACACCTGCCGACCACGCCAAAGATCGTGGAGGCTCTGCGGTCGCTCCTCGCGCATTGAGCCCCCGGGCCGCTCACGCAGCAGCGATCCGGGCCATGACGTGGCGCAGCGACGCGGCGGGGCCGTGGCGGGGTAGACTAGCGCGGCCGTCGTGGGCCGCAAGGCTGCGTCGAACGCGGGACGCTGCGGCGCACGCCAGATTCTCGACTCAAGGAGTCTCCAGGTGACCCTCTCCAGCCTCGTGCCGAACCGGCGCGGCATCGTCATTGCCATGACCCTGCTCGCCATGCCGGCGCTCGCGCCCGCCCAGACGACGCTCGTCAACCCCGTCGACAAGTTCAAGCAGCTCGAAGAGATCCTGCCGACGCCCAACGACCAGCGCACGGCCTCGGGCGCGCCGGGGCACAAGTACTGGCAGCAGCGGGCCGACTACGTGATCGACGTCGAGCTCGACGAGCTCAACCGCCGCATCACCGGCAAGGAGACGATCACCTACCGGAACAACTCGCCCGACGCGTTGACCTACCTCTGGCTGCAGCTCGACCAGAACCTGTTCCGGAAGGACTCCGACACGAACCTCACGCGCACGGCGCCGTCGATGTCGGGTGGCTTCCGCGGGCGGGAGCCCGAGGTGGCCGACCCGTCGTCTCCGCAGTTCCGCGGGCCGCGCATGGCCTACAACTCGCTCGAGGGGTTGCTGGCGTCGATGACCTTCGAGGGCGGACACAACATCACGGCCGTCACCGACGCGAAGGGCGCACCGCTGGCCCACACCATCGTGAAGACGATGATGCGGATTGACCTGAAGCAGCCGCTGCCGCCGCAGGGCGTGTTCGTGTTCAACGTCGCGTGGAACTACAACATCAACGACCAGAAGCGCCTCGGCGGCCGCAGCGGCTACGAGCACTTCCCCAAGGACGGCAACGACATCTTCGAGATCGCGCAGTGGTTCCCGCGCCTTGCGGCCTACACCGACGTCAACGGCTGGCACCACAAGCAGTTCCTCGGGTCGGGCGAGTTCACGCTCGAGTTCGGTGACTATCTCGTCCGCATCACCGCGCCCGACGATCACGTCGTCGGCGCCTCGGGCGTGCTGCAGAATCCGTTGCAGGTGCTGACGGCCGCGCAGCGCGATCGGCTCGCGCAGGCCGCCACCGCCGCCAATCCCGTGCTGATCGTCACGCCGGCCGAGGCCAGGGAGAACGAGAAGGAGAAGTCGACGGCGAAGAAGACCTGGATCTTCAAGGCCGACAACGTGCGCGACTTCGCGTTTGCCTCGTCGCGCAAGTTCATCTGGGACGCGCAGGGGCACATGGTCGACGGCAACCCCGCGCGTGTCACGGCCATGTCGTACTACCCCAACGAGGGCAACCCGCTCTGGGAGAAGTACTCGACCGCCGCGATCATCCACACGCTGAACGTCTACTCGCGGTACTCGTTCGCGTATCCATACCCGGTGGCCATCTCGGTCAACGGCCCGGTGGGCGGCATGGAGTACCCGATGATCTGCTTCAACGGCCCGCGGCCGGAAGAGGATGGAACGTATCCCGAGCGCACGAAATACGGGCTCATCTCGGTCGTCATCCACGAGGTCGGCCACAACTACTTCCCGATGATCGTCAACTCCGACGAACGCCAGTGGACGTGGATGGACGAGGGGCTCAATACCTTCCTGCAGTACCTGTCGGAGCGCGAGTGGGAAGACGACTATCCCGGCGGCGCGGAACCGCGCAGCATCGTCGAGTACATGCAGTCGTCGATGCAGGATCCGATCATGACCAACTCCGAGACCGTGCAGCAGCTCGGGCCCAACGCCTACAGCAAGCCCGCGACGGGGCTCAACATCCTGCGCGAGACCATCATGGGACGCCAGCTGTTCGACATGGCGTTCAAGGAGTACTCGATGCGCTGGAAGTTCAAGCGCCCCGAACCGGCCGACTTCTTCCGCACGATGGAAGACGCCTCGGGCATCGACCTCGACTGGTTCTGGCGCGGCTGGTTCTACTCGACCGACCACGCCGACCAGGCCATCGACGGCGTGAAGCTGTACACGGTCGACACGCGGAATCCCGAGACCGAGAAGGCGCTGCAGAAGAAGACGCGCGACACCGCGCCCGAGTCGCTCTCTGACCAGCGCAACGCGAAGCTGCCCAAGGTCGTCGATGCGCGCCCCGACCTCAAGGATTTCTACAACACGTACGACGACCTCGACGTGACCGAGCGCGACCGCAAGATGTTCGCCGACATGGTCGCCAAGCTCGAGCCGAAAGAGAAGGAACTGCTCGGCACGACGGCCAATTTCTACGTGGTCGGCCTCAGGAACCACGGCGGCCTGGTGATGCCGGTGATCCTGAAGATCGACTACACCGACGGCACGTCGGAGGAAGTGCGGATCCCGGCCGAGATCTGGCGGCGCAACCCGGTGTTCGTCGAGAAGATGATCGTGACGCCCAAGGAGATCGCAAGCCTCACGCTCGACCCGCACCTCGAGATCGCCGACGTCAACCTCGCGAACAACTCGTGGCCGGCCAGGCCCGCGAAGTCGCGCTTCCAGCTGTTCAAGCAGGAACGGCCGCGCAACCCGATGCAGCAACTCGAGAGGAAGCCGGCGGGCCAGTGAGGCACCCGATGTGGCGCCGTGCGTACATCGCGGCGCTCGCGCTGACGCTGGTGCTCACGCCGGTGGGCACCGTGTCGGCGCACAAGTTCTACGCGTCGCTCGCACAGGTCGAGCGCACGGCCGACGGCACGCTCGAAGTGGCCGTCAGGCTGTTCCCCGACGATCTCGAGGAGGCCCTGCGGCGATCAACGGGCCGCCGCGTGGTCGCCGAGGATTCGAAGGCCTTTGCCTCGGCCCTGATGCCGTGGCTCAACCGGCATTTCGCCCTCGACTCCGGCAGGCAACGCACGACGTTCACGTATGTCGGCGCCGAGGTCACGGTGCAGGTCGTGTGGGTCTACGTCGAGGCGCGGTGGCCGGCAGGGCTCGACGCGTCGGCAATGACCAACGACATCCTCGTCGACCTGTTTCCCGACCAGGTCAACACCGTCAACTTCGTCGAGGGCGGCCGGCGCTCGTCGCAGGTGTTCAGCGCCACGCGGACGCGGGCGGAGCGGTTGATGGAGCCGCAGCGGTAGTCGGGCCGGGAGCGAGGGAGCACCGGGAGCGAGCCGCAGGCGCAACTCCGATGCAGTCGTGCTTGAAGTGCGATGCGACCGCATAATTTGCAGCGCCGCCATCCAGCCCCGGCCATCCCCGGCGCCGCGGATGCCGTGAACATCACGTTCGCACGCGACGTCATCGGACCGG
>JAEUQQ010000247.1 GCA_016789685.1 Acidobacteriota bacterium
GGCGCGCCGCGCTGGCGGCCTCGGGCGCGGCGCCGGCGCACGACGCCGTGGTGCGGGTCGGCGACCTCGAACTCGACGCCGACCGCTACGCCGCGCGCTGGAAGGGCGACGTCGTGCGGCTCACCGTCACCGAGTTCCTGATCGTGCAGGCACTCACGCGACGCCCCGGACACGTCAAGACCCGCGACCAGTTGCTCGAAGACGCCTACCCGCATGACACGTCGGCAGTCGATCGCACGATCGACAGCCACGTCAAGCGGGTGCGCCGCAAGTTCCAGCAGGCCGACGACACGTTTGCCGCCATCGAGGCGGTCTACGGTGCGGGCTATCGCTGGAACACGCCCCTCCCATGACCCTGCAGCACCTCGTCGACGGCGTCGTCCGCATCGGCTCGCGCATCGGCGTGCGGCTCCTGCTGTTCAACGTGCTCCTCGTGTTCCTGCCGGTGGCGGGCCTCGCGTCACTCGACGCCTACGAACAGCACCTGCTCGACATGCAGGAACGCACCATGGTCCAGCACGGGCGGCTCGCATCGGCCCTGCTCGCCGAGACGCGCCCGATCGACGGCGCCGCGGCCCAGCGCGTGCTCGATCGGCTCGAGCGCAGCGTCGACATCCGCCTGCGCGTGGTCGATCTGCGCGGACGCGTCGTTGCCGACTCGCATCGCACGCCCGGCAGCGAAGACATGGCCGCGGCCACGTATCGAGGCGCCGAACCCATGGCGCGCGCCCTGCGGTCGTCGGTGCTGTACCGCGCGGGCGCATGGCTCGGACGGCTGTGGCGCCGCCTCACCTCGCGCGCGTCGTCGGGGCCAGCGACGACGATTACCATCGCAGGCGACGGCACGGTCACCGCGCCCGAGGTGACGCGGGCGCTCGGCGGACAGTACGGCTCGGCGACGAGACCGTCGCCAGGGGGACAGCGATCGGTCACGCTTTATGGAGCGCTGCCCGTGCGCCACGGCGGCCAGGTCACCGGTGTGGTGCTCGCGTCGCAGTCGACGTGGCGGATCCTGCAGCGGCTCTACGACGTGCGCATCCGGATGTTCGAGGTCGTCGTCGTCTCGCTGGTTGCCGCCGCCGTCCTCGGCTTCATCGCCGCGACGACGATCGTCCGTCCGCTCGCGCGGCTGCGCGCCGATGCGGCCGCCCTGGTCAGTCGTGCTGCGCGCAAGGCGCCGCGATTCAGGGGCACGGAGCGGCGCGACGAAATCGGCGACCTCGCGCGCGCCCTCGACGAGATCACGGGGCGCCTCGATGCCCACATCCAGTTCACCGAGCGGTTCGCGGCTGACGTCTCGCACGAGTTCCGCAATCCGCTCGCGTCGATCCGTGCCTCGACCGAGGTGCTGGCCGAGGCCGAACGTCCCGAGGATCGGGCGCGCTTCCGGCAGCGGATCGACCGCGACATCCGCCGCCTCGAGGCGCTCCTGGCGCGCGTGCGCGAGATCACGGCCATAGACGCGAGCCTCGAAGCCGAGGCCACGCAGCCCGTCGACGTGGCGGCGCTCGCGCGCGAGCTCGTTGCCGCGCGCGGCGAACGTCGGGCGGCGGTGCCGGCCATCGTCGAGGGCGCGGCAGCGCCGCTCGTCGTGCGCGCGTCGGCCGACCGGCTGGCCCAGGTGCTCACGAACCTGCTCGACAATGCCGAGAGCTTCAGCCCCGCCGGCACGAGCGTCACGGTGTGGGTCGGCCGCGAGGGCGACTGTGCCAGGCTGAGCGTGCGCGACCACGGCCCGGGCATCCCGCCGGCGCACGCCGAACGCGTGTTTGAACGCTTCTTCACGCACCGCCCCGGACAGGCCGACGCGCGTGACGGCCATGCCGGCCTCGGGCTCTCGATCGCCCGCACGATTGTCGAGAGCTATGGCGGCACCATCCGCGTGGTGCCGGTGACGCCAGGCGCCCGCATCGACGTGACGCTGCCGTTGTAGGTCGGCCGAGCGGCGGCCGCCCACCGCGTCGGGCACGCTGGCTGCAACGCGGGCGCGCGGGAGTAAGATCCGCCCATGTCGATGCTCACCAGCCCAGCGTTCCGTCCACTGCCGCGCACGGCACGCCTCGTCGCGGTCGCCGCGGCGTTCGCGATGTCGTGTGCCGTCGCCCTTGCCCAGCCGGCCACGCCGTCGGCTCCGCGCGCCATCACGCTCGACGACACCATTGCCTGGAAGAGCATCGGTGCCACGATGCTGTCGGCCGACGGACGCTGGCTCGCGTACCGCTACAGCCCGCTGCGCGGCGACAGCGAGATCGTCATCCGCTCGACCGCGAGCGACAAGGAGTACCGCTTCCCGATCGGCGAGCTGCCTCCGCCGCCCGACCAGGCGGCAGGTCCGCCGGTCACGGCACGCGCGGCCGACCTGGCGCTCGCCGAAGACGGCAAGTGGGCCGCCTTCCTCGTCTACCCGATGCGCAAGGATGCCGAGAAGCTGCGGCAGCAGAAGAAGCCGCTGCTGACGAGCGTCAAGCTCGTGAACCTCGAGACGGGCGATGCGATCGACTACCCGAAGTCGCGCCAGTTCGCGTTTGCCGGCGACAGCGCCGCCGCCTTCGCCGTGCACCGGTATGGCCCCGACGACGCCGGCCGCGACAAGCCGAAGGGCGCCACGCTGATCGTCCGCGACCTGGCCGCCGGCACCGAACTCGCCCTCGGCAACGTCGGCGAGTTCGCGTTCGACAAGGCCGGCCGCCGGCTCGCGTGGACCATCGATGCCGACGATCAACTCGGCAACGGCGTGCACGTGCGCGATCTCGCGAGCGGCGCCATCCGCACGTTCGACAGCGCCCGTGCCGTGTACGAACGCCTTGCGTGGACCGACGAGGGCGAGGCGCTCGCCGTCCTGCGTGGCGTCACCGACAAGGCCTTCGAGGATCGGCTCTACAGCGTCGTCGGAGTGACGGCCATCGACTCGGCCACGCCGGTCGTCACTGTGTTCGACCCGTCGAAAGACACCACCGCCCCGGCCGGCATGTCGATCAGCCCCAACCGCACGCCGTCGTGGACGGCTGACCGCGCGGCGCTGCTGTTCGGCATCCACACGCCGAAAGCCAGGGCCGACAAGGGCGACGACAGGAAGGACGGCGACACCGACACGGCCCAGGGCCCGGCGGCCGGCCCGCGAGGTCAGGCGGCGGCCGGAGCAGATGACAAGCCCGACCTCGTGTTGTGGCACTGGAAGGACGCGCGGCTGCAATCGCAGCAGCAGGTGCAGGAGCAGCGCGATCGCCGCTTCAGCTTCCTGGCCACCTACCGGGTCGCCGCGAAGACGTTCATCCGCCTCGCCGACGACGAGATGCGTGACATCACGCTGCCGGATCGCGGCAGGTACGCCATCGGGATCGACCGACGGACGTGGGAGATCGTCGGCGCGCTCGAGGGCCGCAACTTCCAGGACGTCTACACGGTTGACCTCGAGACCGGCAAGCGCGCGCTCGCACGCAAGCAGGTCCGCTGGTCGTACGCACCGTCACCCGACGGCACGAAGTGGCTGTTCTACGACGAGGGGCACTACCACGTGCACGACCTCGCGGCGAACACGTCGAAGAACGTCACCGCCGGCCTGCCCGTGTCGTTCGTCGACGTCGACGACGACCACAACGTCGTGAAGCCGCCGGTGCCGCCGGTGGGCTGGTCGTCGGATGGCCAGCATGTGCTGCTGAGCGACGGGTGGGACGTCTGGCAGGTGCCCGCTGCCGGGGGCGCGGCCGTGAACCTCACGGGGAACGGGCGCAAGGATGCCATCCGCTACGGTCGGCGGTTCGTGCTCGATCCCGACGAAAAGGGCATCGACCTTGGCACCCCGCAGTACTTCGACGCGCTGGGCGAACGCACCAGGAAGGGCGGCATCGCGCGCGTGGTCGCCTCGAAGCCCGGCGCCGACATCCTCGGCTGGGGTGATGTCGCCCATGCGCGGCTGATGAAGGCCGAGCGCGCGGATCGGTTCGCGTGGACGCGCGAGGCGGCGGCGACCTATCCCGACGTGCACGTGACGGACGCCTCGTTCTCGAATCCCGTGAAGCTGACCGATGGCCAGTCGCAGCTCGCGGCCTTCACGTGGATGAGCGGCGCGCGGCTCGTCGACTACACCAGCGCCAGGGGCGACAAGCTCCAGGCCGCGCTCTACCTGCCCGCGAACTACGAGCCGGGCAAGCACTACCCCACGATCGTCTACATCTACGAGAAGCTGTCTGACCAGTTGAACCGGTTTGCGTCGCCGACGGCCAATGGCTTCAACCGCAGCGTCTACACGTCGAACGGGTACGCGGTGCTGATGCCCGACATCACCTACACGCTCAACGATCCGGGCATGTCGGCGGTGTGGTGCGTGCTGCCGGCCCTGCAGGCGGCCATCGCCACGGGCGTCGTCGACGCGTCGCGCGTCGGCCTGCAGGGGCACTCGTGGGGCGGGTACCAGACGTCGTTCCTGGTGACGCAGACCAACGCGTTCAAGGCCGCCGTGGCCGGGGCGCCGCTGACCAACATGGTGAGCATGTACAGCCTGGTCTACAAGAACACCGGAGGCGCCAACATGGCGATCTTCGAGAGCAGCCAGGGGCGCTTCCGTGGCGGCTACTGGGACAACTGGGAGGCCTACGCGCGCAACTCGCCGGTGATGCACGCCATGAAGGTGACGACACCGCTGGTGCTGCTGCACAACGACAAGGACGGCGCGGTCGACTTCACGCAGGGCGTCGAGTACTACAACACGCTGCGGCGCCTGAAGAAGCCCGTCGTGCTCCTCGAGTACGTCGGCGAGAACCATGGCCTGCGCAAGCCGGCGAACCAGCACGACTACACGGTGCGGATGAAGGAATTCTTCGACCACTACCTGACCGGGGCCCCTGCCCCGGCGTGGTGGACGAGTGGCGTGCCGCGGCTCGACATGGACACGCACCTCGAGTCGCGCCAGCCGAAGAAGCCGGCCCCACGCGCGCCCTCGTCACCCGAGTAGCGCCATCGATCACACG
>JAEUQQ010000297.1 GCA_016789685.1 Acidobacteriota bacterium
GCGATGCTGCTCGCGGTGCCGTTCGGGCTCGGTGCCGCCATCTACGTGTCGGAGTTCTGCTCGCCGAAGCTGCGCGAGACCCTGAAGATCGTGATCGAGTTGCTTGCCGCGATTCCCTCGGTCGTGTGGGGCTTCATCGGGCTCACCGTGATGAACAACCTGATCATCACGGTCTTCGACGCCCCGGTCGGCCTCAACGTGTTGAACGCCGGCCTCCTGCTCGCCCTGATGAGCGTGCCGATCATCGTGTCGATTGGCGAGGACGCGCTCAAGGCCGTGCCCGACTCGTATCGGGAGGCGGGACTGGCCCTCGGCGCCACGCGCTGGCAACTGATCTACCGGGTGCTGCTGCCGGCCGCGAAGAACGGCCTGCTGGCCGCCGCGCTGCTCGGCGTCGGCCGCGCCGTCGGCGAAACGATGGCGGTGCTGATGGCGACCGGGCACGCCGTGCAGATTCCCTTGAGCGTGCTCGAGCCCGTGAGGACCCTCACCGCCAACATCGCGTCAGAGATGGGCGAGGTCAGCAAGGGCTCCGAGCATTACCGGGTGCTGTTCCTCATTGGCGTGCTGCTGTTCTGCATCACGTTTGCCGTGAACCTCACTGCCGACTTCATCGTGCGCGGGATCCGGAGGAAGTAGGCGATGTTCACCGCCACGCCCCACATCCTCCGCAAGCAGCGCACCGAGCGCCTCGCGCATGCCATGTTTGCCGGGATGGCGCTCAGCATCGTGGTGCCGCTGGTCTGCATCATCGCCTTCCTCGTCGTGAAGGCCTGGCCGTCGCTGTCGCTGGCGTTCCTCATCGAACCCCCACGCAACATGCAGACCGAAGGTGGCATCTGGCCGGCGTTGATCGGCACGATCTACCTCGTCGTCGTGGCGCTGTTCGCAGCGGCACCGGTCGGGGTGCTGGCGGCCGTCTACCTGAACGAGTACGCGACCGACAACTGGTTCACGCGCCTGGTGAACCTCGCCGTGATCAACCTGGCCGGCGTGCCGAGCATCGTCCACGCGTTGTTCGGCCTCGGCGCGTTCGTGCTGGCCGCTGGACTCGGCCAGTCGGTCATCGCCGCGTCGCTCACGCTGGCGGTGATGACCCTGCCCGTCGTGATCGCCAGCACGCGCGAGGCGCTCGTGGCGGTCCCGCGCTCGTTCCGCGAGGCCTGCTGGAACGTCGGTGCGACACGGTGGCAGACCATCAGGGCCGTCGTGCTGCCCAATGCGATCAGCGGCATCCTCACCGGCGTGATCCTGCAGGTGTCGCGCACCGCTGGCGAGACGGCGCCCATCCTGTTCACCGGCGCGGTCATGTACAAGGCGGTCGAGAAGGGCGACCTGCTGCCGTACCGCCTCACCGAGAGCTGCATGGCACTGGCGACGCACCTCTACAACCTGGCGACGCAGATCAACGGCGCACCCGAGTCGCTGCAGTTCGCGACCGCCACCGTGCTGCTCGGTGCCGTGCTGCTGGTCAACTCGACCGCCATCGCCCTGCGCGTCTACCTGAGGTCACGCAAGAAATGGTGAGCGACGAGCCGGTGGGCGAGACCGTCATCGACGTGCGAGACCTGCGTGTGCACTACGGTGAACGCGAGGTGATTCACGGCATCTCGTTCGACGTGCGCCGCGGCGAGATCCTCGGGGTGATTGGTCCGGCGCAGTCGGGGAAGACCTCGATGCTCAAGTGCCTGAACCGCACGCTCGAGTTCACGCCCGGCGCGACGATGCGTGGCACGATCACCGTGGATGGCGAGGACGTGCTGCGCGTGCGCGACGTCTTCGGCCTCAGGCGCAAGATCGGGATGGTGGCGCCCCTGCCCGTCGGGCTGCCGCTGACCATCTACGACAACGTCGCGTTCGCGCCACGGGCGGCCGGGCTGAGCAACCGGGCCGACCTCGACGACATCGTCGAACGCTGCCTGCGCCAGGCTGCGCTGTGGGATGAGGTCAAGGACCGCCTCGCGACGCTTGGCACGAAGCTGTCGGGCGGGCAGCAGCAGCGCCTCACCATTGCCAGGGCCCTGTCGCACGACCCCGAGATCCTCTGCCTCGACGAGTTCTCGATCGCGATCGATCCGGTGACGACGATGCGGATCGAGGACGTGCTCAAGGAACTCCGCGCCACGATGACGATCCTGCTCGTGACGAACCTGACGCAGCAGGCCCGGCGGCTGGCCGACCGGACGATGTTCATGCTCAACGGCGAGGTCGTGGAACTCGATCGCACCGATGTCGTGTTCTCGGACACGCCCGGGGATCCGCGTACCTTCGACTACGTCAGCGGGATCGTGGGATGAGCGACCAAGCGGTGTCGTACAGCATCGAGACACGCGACCTCGACCTCTGGTACGGGGAGTTCCAGGCCCTCAAGCGGATCTCGCTCCAGATCAAGGGCGGCATCATCACCTCGCTCATCGGGCCCTCTGGCTGCGGCAAGACGACGCTGCTCCGGTGCTTCAACCGCATCAACGAGCGCTACGGCTACGTGACCACGAAGGGCGAGATCGACATCCTCGGGCAGAACATCTACGCCCCTGGCGTGTCGCTCATCGAACTGCGGAAGTCGGTCGGCATGGTGTTCCAGCGGCCGAACCCCCTGCCGATCTCGGTGTACGAGAATCTCGTGTTCGGTCTCCGCATCCACGGCGAGCGCTCGTCGCTCAGGCGCTCGTTGCTCGACGACGCCGTCGAGTCGGCCCTGGCCGAGGTCGGTCTGTGGGACGACCTGAAGGACCGCCTCGATGCCCGCGCGACCGAGCTCCAGCTCGAGCAGCAGCAGAAGCTGTGTATCGCGCGCCTGCTGCCGCTGAAGCCCCAGGTCATCCTGATGGACGAGCCGTGCTCGGCGCTCGACATCGAGGGCACGCGGGCGATCGAGGAGTTGATGTTTGCGCTCAAGGAGCGCTACACCATCGTCATCGTCACGCACAACATGTCGCAGGCCCGGCGCGCGTCGGATGAGTGCATCTTCATGCTCCTCGGCGAGGTCGTCGAGCACGACCGCACCGAGCAGCTCTTCCTCGTGCCGAGGAATCCGAAGACCGCCGACTACATCGAAGGTCGCTACGGGTAGGTGGCGGTCGGGCGTCGGACGCCGCCCTTCGTGAACACCCGGGCGATCTCCCACCAGGCCTTCAGCAGGCCGAAGAACGCGAAGAACGCCATCGGCTTGCCGAACACGGCCACCAGGATCGGCCCGGCGAAGCCCAGCAGCCAGAACATCGCCCACCGCCCCGTGCACGCGTCGACCCGGGCTCCGACCTCGCCTGCCGGCAGGCGCCTGAAGCCCAGGATGTCGCTGGCGGCCCCGAGCGCGACGAATCCGAACACCGCAGCCGCGCCGAGCTGCAGCGCGTCGAGGTCGATCGAGATGCGTTCGCCACCTGGCTTCTGTGACAGCATGAAGACCACGCCGCTGAAGAACAACGCGAACACGAGCAGCGAGCCGACGTGGAAGGCGAAGACGTCGCGCGGAACGATGTGGGCGGCGCGCACCTCCTCGAGTCGCGCCGCGGTCGCACGTGCGCGGTCGGGGTCTGCGTGTCCGCGCGCCGCCTGACGCCGCGCGTCGCGATGCACCAATGCCGCGAGGCCGACGGCCACGAGCGCCAGCAGCAGGGTTTCGAACCAGAACAGCGCCAGCCCCGTTGCGGGTGTCCAGTCGGCGGCGAGCACGCCGCCGATCGGGACCGACTGCGCGCCGCCGACGCCCGCGAGGCGGGCGAGCACCGTGCCGACTGAGCGTGCGGACATGTGGCGAGAGGATACGCGAAACGGCGCCTCGTCGGAACGGCCCGGCACCGCTGCCACGATATCGCCTTGACATGCGATCCCGTCTCGCCGTTTCATAGGCCCGCTGGGAATTGGTCAGACCACTTCAGGTCGCGACCCGCCAGTCGGCCACCTCCTCGCGGTGGCCACGGTTGCCCGGCAGGGACATCGGCATGACCCGCGCATCGGTTCGCAGTACTGGCCTCTGGCTTCCCGCCCTCCTGCTCGTGCTCGCCGTCGGCCTGCGCAGTCAAGCGCCGCCCGCCGAGCCTGGCCTGCTGTTCTACCTGTCGGGCGATCGGAGCCTCGACGCCGACATCGCCGCAGGCGGGGATCCCCGGCCGAACTTCGTGGCCGATGTCGAACTCATCAGCGATGGCGCCAGGGGCGGTGCCCTGCAGTGTGGCCACACGCAACTGCTGTCGTACTGGGCCCCGGGCAACATCTATGCGCAACGCGGCACGCTGGCGTTCTCGTGGCGCTCGCGCGAGCCTGTCGGCCCGACGGCCTTTCCCGTCTTCCGCGTCGGCTACGCCGATCACTCGAGCTGGGACATGGTGTGGCTCCGCATCGACTACAACGGCAAGTCGGGCTTCGACGCGTTCGTCACCGATGCCAGCCTGGCCCGCCAACGTGTCTCGATGACGATGCCGTCGTTTCCGAAGCCCGACCAGTGGGTCCACCTCGCCCTGGCGTGGGACGAGACGCGAGGCATCCGCTTCTATGTCGATGGGAAGCTTGCGGGGACGATCGAGGGGCCCACGCGGCTCGACGCGGCGCTCGACCAGTTCGGTCCGCACTCACGCATCATCAGCCCCTACCAGGTGCAGAGCGCCTACAACTTCGTCCGCGGTGGCGACATCGACGAGGTGCGGATCTACGACCGCATGCTGTCTGACGAGAACGTCGTGCGGTTGTCGAAGGGCGAGCAGCCTGGCTCGCTGCCAGATCTCGGCCGCGACATCGCGCAGGCCTCGTGGCGCGACGAGTGGTGGTTCCGCTACGGCTGGAACCGTCCGGGCGATGCGCCGCCTGTGCTTGGGGGCGGCACCACCACGATTCGCAAGGTCGAGATCCACGACGTCTACGACCTGAAGCGCTGGTGGTGGAAGGGCACCGACGGCATTCGCGAGACGACCTGGCCGGGTGTGTTCAATCGTTCGCGTCTGCCCGGGCGCAACGACTACTTCCAGTTGCCCGACTGGGACGTGTATTCCACCGGAGGCAAGACCGTCACGTTCCTGATGCCGCAGGAGCCCTGGAATCACCTCGAGATGGCCGGCGCCGCGTTCGGCACGCTCGAACAGGTCGACGGCCGCGACGCGAAGGCGGCTGCGCCACTGTTCGAGCGCCAGAAGGGCCAGGAGCGCACGTTCCACCGGCTGACGGCGCCGGTGACCGGACGCGCCGTGCGCTTCACGAACGTCGAACAGGAAACGCCGATCGGCGAGTTCGGGGCCTACTACGTGTCGAATGCGCCGGAGCCCAAGGGGATCGGGCGGCTCACGTACCGCCTCACCGGCCTTGCCGAGATCGACCAGCCGCACACACGCGACCTGAGGGCCTTCATCAACGGCCGGTTCGCCGCCGACGAGCGTGCCACGATGGTCGCGCTGCCAGTGGGGGCGCCCAGGCGCGCGCGCGCCGCGACGACGGGCGGGCTGCCCATCGTGCACGTGGTGATTCCAGGCGACCTGCGCGACGAGGTCACCGCCGCTGCGCGCGGCGTGCCCGGCCGGAGCCGGACGATCGACCAGCGGCCCTATGCGTACGGCTGGATGAACATGCCGGGCGGGCTCGACGGCATTGCCATCGACCTGCCCGCACTCGACGTCGCGCCGACGCACGGCGCGGTCTTCCCGCTCAACATCCAGGTCAAGGACCCTATCTGGCCACTGCGGACGATGATCGACGTGAGCGTGTCGGTGACGCCAGGCGTCAAGCAGACGATCTTCCTCGACACGCGAAACCGGCTGTTGCGCGCCGATACGCCGTTGTACCTGACGATCGCGGGTGCGGGGGCCGATTTTGGCGTGGCATCGCTCGAGGGCGCGGAAGTCAGGCTGATCTTCACGACGCGCGAGCAGACCGTGACCGAGCAGTCGATCGATCGCTTCACGCAGGCGCGCGACCTCTTCGCGCACACGGTCGAGGAGCGCCCGAACTCGCGGCGCCTGTCGCTCTACACGCGATTCGAGACCGACCTCACCGACCTCTTTGCCGCGGATCCCGACCATCGGCTGGGCCGCGAGTACTGGTACGAGACGAATCGCGAGCAGCCGCGCCCGGCGGTGACGCTGGGCACGCCGCCGGCAGGCGTTCCGCTCTGGGCCTTCAGGCAGGGCGAGTGGCAGCGGGCGACCAAGCGCTTCGTGAACTACTTCATCGACCACCGCCAGATCGAGAACGGCGAGTTCGGCGGCGGACTCTCTGACGACGGCGACCTGACGAACTGGTGGCCGGGGACGGCCTTCACCGGGGCGACGCCCGAGAAGATCACGGCGTCGCTCACCAGGCACATGGAGGCGTTCTACGACCAGGGCATGTTCACCAACGGCCTGTCGACCATCCAGACCGATGAACTGCACAGTTACGAGGAGGGCATCCAGGTCCTCGGCCAGGTGATGGCGCTCGACTTCGGCGTGCCCATCCACCTCGAACGGGCCATGGAGACGGCTCGCGCGATCGAGAAGCTCACGGCCGTCAACGCCGCCGGGCACCGCCACATCCGGTCGTCGTACTTCAGCGGCACGACGATCGCCGAAGAAGGCGTCTGGGGCTGGTCGAAGCCGTCGTCGTACCTGATCCTCCATCCCGCCATCGCCCTGGTCGACTACAACGGCGCGCCACGCGTGCGGAAGTGGTTGGTCGAGCTTGCCGACGGCCTCCTCGCGCACCGCAAGGCCGACGCCAACGGCACGTTCGTGCTGCGCGCCAGCGTGCGGTTTGCCGACGACGCCGACATCGCCGCACCGTCGAGCGAACGCACCTGGCCGCTGCTGTGGGCCGCGTATCGCTGGACCGGCGATCGCAAGTACCTGCAGCCCATCCTCGATGCCGGTCCGCGCGCGCTCGGCAACATCGCCGGTAACGCGCTCGATATCGTTGGCATGCGGAAGGAATGGGGTGAGGCGCTCGTCAAGGCCGCGGCGGCGGGCAACGACCCGATGGCGAAGCACGTGGCGTGGCAGATGACGGGCGACACGAAGTACCTCGAAGCGCTGTACTCCGAGCAGGTCGAGGCCGCGTCGGTACGCGCGTTCATCAACTCGTGGGGCAGCGTGTGGACCGATCGCGCGCAGATGAACCACGCTGAACTCCAGCGCTCCCGCCTCGGCGGCGTCGCGCTGGTCCGCAACGCCTACGTGCCCGGGCACGTCGTCAGCTGGTGGTTCGCGGGCACCCGCGACGACGAACGCGTCGCCATCCTCGTGCCCGATGCAACGCCGACGCACGTCCGTGTCGTGGCGTTCAACATGGGCGCAACGCCGATCCTCGCGAAGATGACGGCGTGGGACGTCGAGCCCGGCACCTGGACGATGCGGCAGGCCACCGGAGCTGCGCCTGACGGCCTGCCGGGCAACGCGCCGGTATCGACCGTCGCACTCGAGCGAGGTGGCAGCGTCGAGGTGACGTTTGCGCCAGGGGCCTACACGGTGCTCGAGTTCAACCTGGCGACGAAGGGCACGGCGTATTGGGCACGGCCCGACCTCGGCATCGCTGCCCGCGACGTCGTTGCCAGTGGGCGGGTGGTCACGACGACCGTCCACAGCCTTGGTGCAGTGGCCACGCGCGGCGCACGACTGGTCATCGCCGATCGCGACGGGAAGGAAATGGGCCATGCGTCGGTCCCCGGCCTGCAGGCCCCGATCGACCTCGTGCCGCGCAAGGTGCAGGTCAAGGTCACGCTGGCGGCAGGGGCGTCGCTGGCCGGCGCGACCGTGCGGATCGTGCCGGCGGGTGGGATTCCGGAGGTGACGCTCGCCAACAACAGCGTCCGGTTGCCAGACAACGTCGGCGCCGTCGTTCCGCTGGCGTCGCCTGCGGCACCGGCCGCCGGCCCCCTCAAGTCGCGCGACGACCCGACGCTGCGCGATCCGAAGCTGCCCACGGTGTTCGTCGTGGGCGACTCGACGGTCAAGAACCACGGCGCGGGTGAAGGATGGGGCGACCACATGGCACCGTTCTTCGATGGAGCCCGGATACAGGTGCTCAACTGGGCCATGGGTGGGCGCAGCACGCGCTCGTTCATCGACGAGGGTCGTTGGACGCGGGTGCTGGCGCAGATGAAGGCCGGCGACATCGTGATCGTGCAGTTCGGTCACAACGATCAGAGCGAGATCACGATGGATCGGGGCACCCTGATTTCGAACGGGAGCGAAGCGGAGACGGTGTTCTCGGATCGTGACGGATCGCGCGTCAGCGTCGGGACGTTCGGGACGTACGTCCGCCAGTATGTTGCCGACGCGCGTGCCAGGGGCGCGACGGTGATCCTCTGCACGCCGGTGCCCAGGAACTGGTGGCTCGACGATGGCCGGTTCAACAACGTGATGGCCGAGCACAGCGCGCTGGTGCGTGGCCTCGGGAAGGAGCTCGGCGTTCCGGTGATCGACCTGAATGCACCGTTGTCGGCGAGGTACGCCGGCATGGGCCGTCGCGCCGTGTCGTCGCAGTGGTACACGGTCGGCGACAACACCCACACGAACGCCGACGGCGCGCGGGTCAATGCAGCGGCCGTGATCGATGGCATCAGGGGGCTGACAACGCCGCTGAAGGGCTATCTCAAGCCGTAGGTGCCGGTCGCGAGGCCGCCCGCCACGTGTGGGCGGCCCGCTGCCGGGGCGTATCGCTAGGGGAGTGGTTCGCCTTGTGCGGCCGTCAGGAGCGCATACCACTCCTCGCGCGAGAGGCTCACGCCGTCGGCCTCGCAGCATGCGCGGAGCCGTTCGGGCGTCCGCGTGCCGAGCACCGGCTGGATCCCTGCCGGATGCCTCAGGATCCAGGCGACGACGATTGCCTCGCGCGACACGACGTGCCGGTGCGCCAGCCGGGTGATGAGGTCGGCCGTTGCACGGTCGGCAGCGTCGGCGTCTCCGCCCGGCACCAGCCGCGTTCCCTTGCCCATCACCGAGTACGCCTGCACCAGGATGTGATGCTCGCGGCAGTAGTCGAGCGTGCCCGTGACGCCAGCGATGGCAGGGGCGTTCCGGTTGAAGACGATGCCGTCGGTGATCAGCGCGGCGTGCCACAGGCTCAATTGCACCTGGTTGGCGACGATGGGCTGATCGATCGTCGACTGGAGCGCAGCGATCTGGGCTGCCGTGTGGTTGCTCACACCGAAGTGCCGGACCTTCCCCGACGCATGCAGCGAATCGAACGCGTGCGCCACCTCGTCGGGCTCCCAGAGCGGGTCGGGTCGGTGGAGCAGCAGGATGTCGAGGTGTGAGGTCCTGAGCCGCCTCAGGCTCGCCTCGACCGACGCGACGATGTGATCGCGGCTGAAGTCGTAGCGCGCCGGCACGCCGGGCGCGGGATCGTCGGCGAACCGGATGCCGCACTTCGACTGCAGCACGACCCGGTCACGCAGGCCTGGCTGATCCGCGAGGAGCCGGCCGAAGACTTCCTCGGACTTGCCGCGGCAGTAGATGTCGGCGTGGTCGAAGAGCGTGATACCGAGGTCGACGGCGGTGGCGACCGCGTTGGCCGCACGCGCGACGTCACCATCGCCGAGTGGTGTGGCGTCCCACGAGCCGGCCATCCCCATGCAGCCGTAACCGATGCGAGACAGCGTGAGTGACGAACCCTGAAGCGTGCAGGTCTGCATGAGGGCACCGTGTCAGAAGGTGCTGACATCGAGAAGTTTTACACGACCGCTGCCGCGTTGCGGCGTCAGCCTCGGTCATGGTCCGGCCCAACTGCGCCACCGAGTCACCGACGAGGCGTCCCGGGCTGTCCCGGCACCGGCGTCGATCTTGCTAACGACCATGGCTTCCCGCACGCAGAGCCGAGAGACAACGACATGACTGTCGCGAGACCGACGGATCCGATAGTGAACCCCCAGGGCCCAGCCCTCCACGGGCTGGTGCAGCGCGCCGCCCTGGCCATCATCCTTGCCGGGTCGATGGCGGGCAGCACCGGCCGGGCTCAGCCGGCGGCCCCCCAGTTGCCGCATCCGATTCTCTTCGTGACCCAGGTGCCGGTACCCGCCGACTTCACGACGGTGGCGTCGGTGTTCGGGAACCACCGGGCCGACCTTGACTCGGTGGCGCGCGGCGGCGGGCTGTGGATACGGTACCCCGACGGTGCCCTCAGGAACCTGACCGCGGCCGCTGGATATGGCACCACGGGCTTCCAGGGCACGCAAGGGATCGCCGTGCGCGAACCCGCGGTGCATTGGAGTGGCACGAAAGCCGTGTTCAGCATGGTCGTGGGCGGCACCGCCGAGCGCTACCGGACCGAAGACTGGTACTGGCAGCTGTACGAAGTCTCTGGCCTCGCCGCAGGTGACACGCCCGTCGTTACGCGCGTGCCCAACCAGCCCGCCGACTACAACAACGTCAACCCGATCTACGGCACCGACGATCGCATCATCTTCACGTCAGACCGTCCGCGCAGCGGTGCACGCCATCACTACCCGCAGCGCGACGAGTACGAGGAAGCGCCGACCGTGACCGGGCTCTGGAGTCTGGATCCGGCCACCGGCGACTTGAACCTCCTGCAGCACTCGCCCTCGGGGTCGTTCTCGCCGCAACTCGACTCGGCCGGACGCATCGTCTACGTACGGTGGGATCACCTCATGCGCGATCAGCAGGCAGATGGCGATGCGTTCGGCGACACCTACGGCACCTTCAACTTCGCCGATGAATCGGCGGCGGCCGCGCGTCTCGATTCCCGCGCAGAGGTGTTCCCGGAGCCGCGCCCGTCGCGCACCGACCTGCTCGCCGGCACCAACCTCGCGGGGCATACCTTCAACCAGTTCTTTCCGTGGATGATCAACGAGGACGGTACCGAGGAGGAGACGTTGAACCACGTGGGGCGCCACGAGTTCAACGGGTACTTCGACGTGAGCCTCAACGACGACCCGAACCTCACCTACCACCACGCGCAGGTGCCGCGCGCGAATCCGAACGTCATCACGAACTTCCTGCAGGTGCGCGAAGACCCCGCGTCGCCGGGCACCTTCTACGGGGTCGATGCGCCGGAGTTCTCGACCCACGCGGCCGGGCAGATCATCCGGACCCACGGCGCGGTCGGGGTCAATCCCGACCAGATGACGGTCACCTACATCACCCACCGAGACACGAGCGGCTATACCGACACGCCTGGTCGGGATCACTCCGGGCTCTACCGCAACCCGCTTGCGCTCAGCAACGGCGTGCTGGTGGCGGTGCACACGCCCGAGACGCGGCGTGACCAGAACACCGGCTCGCGCGCCGCGCCCGGGTCGCGCTACGACTTCAGGATCAAGACACTGCGGCGCGATGGCGACGCCTGGGTGGCCGATCAGCCGCTGACGCCGGGGATTCAGGCCTCGGTGTCGTACTACGATCCCGACGTGCTCGTGTCGTACAGCGGGCCGCTATGGGAACTCGACCCCGTCGAAGTGCGCCCGCGCGTACGCCCGGCGCGTCACACGACGCCGCTGGGCGCTGCCGAGCAGCAGGTGTTTGCTGAACGCGGCGTCTCGGTCGAGGCTCTGCAGACGTACATGCGGCAGCGCGGCCTGGCCCTGATCGTCAGCCACGACGTCACCACGCGCGACAGGGCCGACCGGCAGCAGCCGTACAACCTGCGCGTGGCGGGCACCTCGACGCAGACAATCGGCGCGACCGGACGTGTCTACGACGTGTCGTTCCTGCAGATCCTGCAGGGTGACCAACTGCGCGGCATCGGCGGGCGCGATACCCCGCGCGCCGGTCGCCGCGTGCTGGCGCAGTACCTCCACGATCCGGCGGTGCGGAATCCGGCCGTTGCCAACGCGCCGCCCGGCAGCGTCGCCATTGCCGCTGACGGCTCGGTGGCGGCATTCGTGCCGGCGCGCCGCGCGCTTTCGTGGCAACTGACCGACGCGAGCGGGGTACCCGTCGTCCGCGAGCGGTACTGGCTGACGATGCAACCTGGCGAAGTGCGTGTCTGCGCGTCGTGTCACGGCGTGAACACGACCGACCAGGCCGGACATGCGCCGCCCGCGAATCCCCCGGAAGCGCTTCGCCAGTTGCTGACGTACTGGCAGACGGATCTCGGCGGGGGCGCGTCAACGGTGAGTCTCGCCGTCTCGAAGTCGGGCACGGGGAGTGGCACCGTCGGGAGCTCGCCGGTCGGCATCGCCTGCGGGGCGACGTGCACTGCGGCGTATCCTGCGGGCGGCGAGGTGACGCTTGCCGCGACCGCAGACGCCGGGGCGGTGTTTGCGGGATGGAGTGGCGGCGGATGCGCGGGCACGGGCACGTGCACCGTCACGCTCGCCTCAGCCACGTCGGTGACGGCGACGTTCAGTCCCTCGACGTCGCCGCCGGTGGCAGCATTCCGCCGCTACCTCGCCGAGGGCATCGAGAGCGCGGCGTTCAACACGCGAATCGCGCTTGCCAACCCGGGCGCGCGCGCTGCCGCGGCGCAGTTGCAGTTCCTGCGCGCCGACGGCGTCACCATCGACCATGCCCTCGCGGTGCCCGCACTCGCCGTCCGTCACGTGGAGGCACAGGCGATCAGCGGGCTGTCGGGGTGGGCCTTCGCGACGGTCGTGACGTCGGACGTGCCGCTCGTCGTCGATCGGTCGGTGACGTGGAGCGGGGACGATGGCGTTGCGTACGGGTCGCACGCCGACACAAGCGTCGAGGCGCCGTCGACGCGGTGGTTCCTGGCCGAAGGCGCGACGCACAGTGGCCTCGACCTGTTCTACCTGATCGAGAATCCGGCGGAGGTCGCGTCGGACTTCCGCGTGCGGTACCTGCGGCCGTCGGGAGCGCCACTCGAGAAGACCTACCGCATCGGACCGCGTGCGCGGATGAACATCTGGGTCAACCACGAGCAGTTTCCAGACGCATCGGGCAATCTCGCCCTCGCTGCCACCGACGTGTCGGCCGACATCGAGAGTCTCGATGCGACCCCGATCATCGTCGAACGGGCGCTCTACCTGTCGAGCGGTGGCGTCGCGTTTCGCGCGGGCCACGAGAGCGCGGGCATCACCGCGCCCGCCACGCGATGGTGGCTCGCCGAGGGGGCGACCGGGCCGATGTTCGACGAGTTCGTGTTGCTGGCCAACCCGAACGCGCACGCGGCCGAGGTGCGAGCGACGTTCCTGCGTCCAGACGGTGTCCAGGTGGTGCGCACCTACGTCGTTGGCCCCAACCAGCGCCAGACCGTGTGGGTCGACCACGAGGATCCGCGGCTGGCCGACACGGCCGTGTCGGCGGTCGTCGAAGCCACCAACGGGGTCCCGATTGTCGTCGAACGGTCGATGTGGTGGCCGGGGGCGTCTGCCACCTGGACCGAGGCGCACAACTCCCCGGGGGCCACAGACACCGGTGTCGTGTGGGCGGTGGGTGATGGCGAAGTCAGCACGGCGCCCGTGTCTGCCGAGACCTACTACCTCGTCGCGAACCTCTCGACGGGGACGGCGTCGGTGAAGGTGACCTTGCTGTTCGAGGACGGCAGCCCGGCGGTGACGCGGACCTTCGCCGTCGGCGGCAACAGTCGTTTCAACGTCAGCGTTCGCGACGAGTTCCCCGACGCGGTCGGGAAGCGGTTTGGTGGGATCGTCGAGAGCCTTGGCGCGGGCGCGGCGCCGCTGGTCGTCGAGCGGGCCATGTACTCGAACCAGGGCGCGACCATGTGGGCGGCTGGCTCGAACATCCTCGCGACTCGCCTGCAGTAGGTCAGGCGTGACCAGCTGGCCCCCGCGTCCACGGGGCCGGCGTACCCTTCCGACGCGCTCGCGCGGCGAGCGCCTCGCGAGGGAGGGCGGCCGGCCGGGTGAGGTGGCTCCCGCCATCGACGCGCGGGTGCCGGGTGTGATGTGATCCCCCCGCCGTGCCCCCCATCGTCACCATCCGCGTCTTCGAGAGTTGCAACGAGCTTGCGCGATCGGCGGCCGAGCGAATCGCCGGGCTGGCGGCCGAGGCCGTCGACCGTCGGGGCCGCTTCGTCGTCGCGCTGGCCGGTGGCACGACGCCGCGGCACACCTACGAGCGGCTGGCCGCTGTG
>JAEUQQ010000326.1 GCA_016789685.1 Acidobacteriota bacterium
GTCAGCGGTCGAGGATCGCGCTGGCCAGGTGATGGCCACGACGACGCTGCCGATGGTCTCGACAGTCGCGCGGATGGGGGCCGTCGTTGCCGGTCGGATCCTCCGCGCCGACGGGACGGCCGCCAGCGACGCGCAGGCGCGGCTGTTCACGTTCGTCTACTGCCCGAACGGCATCGTCGAGTTCGGCCTCAGCGAGAAGCCGACCGACGCCTCGGGCGGCTTCTCGTGGGACTACGTGCCCGGCGATCCGATGCAGATCTACGCCGATCGCGTCGTGGGCGTCGATCCGCAGACCGGCGATGGGCGCGGCGTCAACTTCCAGGTCCAGCGCGATGGTCAGCGCATCGAACTGAACGTCGTCTTTCTTGGGCGTGGTTCCGTGTCGGGCCGGATCGTCGACGAGCAGGGGCAGCCGCTGCCGCGTACGTCGCTGCGCCTCACGAGCCGCACCGACAACTCGCAGTACGGCGCCACCGCCGACGAGACCGGTGCCTTTGCGGTGAGTGGTGTGCCTGTCGGCAACCTGATCATCGAGGCCGTCTACATCGAACGCGATCGCACCGGCACACAGGTGGCCTTCGCCGAGACCACCGTTGCCGAGTACCTCCCGGTGGCGGGCGCGTCCATCGTCCGCACCATCACGCTGGTCAGGAACACCTCGCGGCCCAACGTGACCTACGGCGTGCTGCGTGGCACCGTCAGGCGCGGCGATGGCGTCACGCCGGTCGTTGATGTTCCCGTCGTCGCGTACTACCGCAACGCCAGCCAGCCCGACCTGCATTGTCCCGACGCCGGCGCCAACCCGGAGCTCGAGTGCGCGGTGGCGACGACCCGGACCACGGGCGACGGCTCGTTCGTGTTCGACCGGATTCCCGCGGGCAGCTTCCGTCTCGAGACGTTCGACCAGGTCACCATCCAGCAGGGCGAAGCGAGAGTCATCGTGCCGGCCGGAGGGACCGGGTCGGCCACCGTCCTGCTCGGGCTCGGTCTCGGGACCGTCCGGGGCATCGTGCTCGATCCGCGTGGACGCCCGGTGCAGGGCGCCCGCGTCGGTGGAGGTCTCTCGCTGTCGGTCACGGATGCCGACGGGCGCTTCACCCTTGGTGACGTCCCGGTCGGACGTCGCGAGATCGTCGCCGTCGACGACGCGAGCAACACACGAGCGGTGGGATACGCCGACATCGTGCGCGCCGGCGACGACGTGAACGTCACCATCGTGCTTCCCGACGTGGCATCGATCGCCGGGACGGTGAGGCAGTTCGACGGCGCGCCGGTGCGCGGTGTCACGGTGCACCTGATCGACTGCACGCCGCAGTGCATCGGTGAGGGTGGCTCGGTGCGCGTCCGCAGCGAAACGGTGACCGACGCCAGTGGCCAGTACCGATTCGCGGCGCTGACGCTCGGGCGGTACCGCGTGTCGGCGTTCACGAGCGGCCAGGGCGACGGCAACGTCGCCGACGCCGCGCTGAAGTTCGGGGGGCAGACCGTCCGCGCCGACGTGACCTTCCGCGGCGGCCCGACCGGGCGCGTGCGTGGCCGGATCCTGCGCGCCCTCGAGAACGGCGGCGGCGACACGCCCCTGCACGCCGCGATCGGCGTCTCGCACGACGTGCCACTCGTGGCGGGCGGGCGCGTCGTGGTGGGCTTCAAGCACGTCGAGAACCGGAGCATCACCGAGAGCGACCTGACCACCGGCGACTTCGCGTTCACCGGCATCTGGCCCGGCGGGTTCACGCTCAATGCGCTCAGCGCGTTCAGCCCCGAGCCCATCGCCGTGCAGGGCCGTGTCGAGACTCCGGGCCAAGTGGTCGACGTGACCCTGCGGCTGCAGGCGACCAGCAGGGTGAGCGGTCGTGTCGTGCTGCCAGACGGCGTCACGGTCGCGGGGGCCGGCGTCGAGGTGAAACTGCGCGCGATGCCCGCCGACGTGATCTGCAGCGAGACGCCGAACGGCGATGCCGCATGCAGCACGGTCGAACGGCCCGGCGTCACCGAGATCCCGGCCGTGACCGACGCGTCGGGGCGTTTCGAGTTCGTCAACGTGCCCGCGCGGCGCTTCACGCTGCGCGCGTTCGATCCGGTCAGCGGACGGTTCGGTGACGTCGTCGCCGACGTTCGCCCCGGCGAACAGGCCGACATCGACGTGCGGCTGCTGGCGCGCCCGACCGTTCGCGTGCGCGTCTTCGGGAGCAACGGCACGACGCGCATCGGCGCGGCCCGCGTAGACGTCGATCAGCGCTACGGCGCCGACGATCGCACCGATGACGACCTGCGTCTGCGGAACCTCACGGCCGATGGCAACGGCGAACTCGTGCTGTCTGGTGCCGGCGCACCCGTCGAAGGCGAATACGTCGTCATGGCGACGAACACGGCCGGAGGCTTCAGTGGCCGTGCGACCGGGCGCATCGTCGCTGCCGACGATGGGAAGGCGTTGACGCTCGACGTGTTCCTGTTCGACGCGGCCGGCACCGTGACAGGGACGGTCTTCCGCGCCGACGGCATCACCCCGGTGCCCAACGCGGAAGTGACGGTGGGCAACCTTGCGGGGGCGTTGGCGTTTGCCGTGACCGACGCGAGCGGCCGCTACGGCGTCACGTCGATCCCGGTCGGCCCCGTGCGCGTCGAGACGTTCGAAGCTGCGACCTCGCGAACCGGCTACGCCGAAGGCAGCATCGACCTCGCAGGGCGCGAGATCGACATTCCGGTGGTGCAGTACGGCATCGGCCTCGTGCGCGGGACCGTGCTCGAAGGCGGCAGCCTGGTGCCCGTGATCGGTGCGCGCACCGACCTGACCGCGCGGGTGCCGAGCGGCCGCGCCGCGGTGCAGTTGACGTCGTTCACCGACGTGGATGGGCGCTTCTACTTCCCCGGCATCCCGGTCAGCACGTTCTCGATCGACGTCCAGAAGTCGTTCGAGACGCCGTCGGGGCGCGTGTATGCGAACGCACGTCTCGACGAACAACTGACGCGCGAGGGCCA
>JAEUQQ010000330.1 GCA_016789685.1 Acidobacteriota bacterium
ATGAGCAGTTCCTCGACCTGCTCGAGGGGAACGCCAATCGGGACGGCGACGCTTGGCGCATCCTGATCCGTCCGCACGTCCACTCCCGCTGGGGGCGTCAGGGCCAGGGCCGCGGGCAGGTGCTGCACGTCGATCTGTTGATGCGGCGCCATGACGACCGCGTGCTCGATGGCGTGTTCGAGCTCGCGAACGTTGCCAGGCCAGGTGTGCTTGACGAGCCGCGCCATGGCCTGGCGGCTGATCTGGTCGACGTGCTTGCGGTTGCGCGTCGCATGCAGGTGCATGAAGTGCGACGCCAGCAGCGGGATGTCGTCGAGGCGCTCGCGCAACGGCGGCAGCGCGATGGTGATCACGTTGAGGCGGTAGAACAGATCGTCGCGGAAGCTGCCCTGCGCGACGTCACGTGCGAGGTCGGCGTTGGTGGCGGCGATGATGCGGGCGTCAGACCGCACGGTGCGTGTACTGCCGAGCGGCTCGAACGCCCCGTCCTGCAACACGCGCAGCAGCTTCACCTGGACGACCGGCGACAGGCAGCCGACTTCGTCGAGAAACAGGGTGCCGTGGTGCGCCACGGTGAAGCGACCATCGCGACGCCCGACCGCGCCGGTGAAGGCACCGCGCTCGCAGCCGAAGAGCTCCGCCTCGAGGAGGCTCTCGGGCAGGGCCCCGCAGTTGACCTTGACGATGGCGTGATCGCGCCGGGCGCTGGCGTGGTGGATGGCCTCGGCGATGACTTCCTTGCCCGTGCCGCTCTCGCCCGTGATCAGCACGGTCGCCTGGCTCGACGCGACCTGGCGCACGAGGGCCAGGACGCGCTGCATCGCCGGGCTGTGTCCGATCACCGGGAGGCCCGCCAGGCCCGTGAGCGCCTGCGGATCGCGTGCGATCGGCGTGACGCAGGCGTCGCGATGCAGGTGCAGCCGCTGGGCCTGGTGCTTGATGGCCCGAATCAGCGACCGGGCCTCGGCGCTCGCGTGCGGACACGCGTCGAGCGACGACGCCAGGCGTTCGGAATCGGTGAGCAGGGCGCCCAGGGGGTCGAGCAGCTCTCGGGCGACAGTGGCTTCCATCGACGTGCCTCCGGCCCGATCTGGTCAAACCCGATGCCAGTGCGGAGCACGCACATTGGGGCGCGATCGGAGGCAGCGCGACAGATTGTCGCGGGATCCCGGCACCGGCGAACCGCCACCCTCAGCAGCGCCACGAAAACCCGACAATTCGCCGCAGCGCGACCCGCACGGCGCGACATTCTGTCGCATCGCGCCCCGTCAACGGCGCCTCATGTGCATCACACGTCAGACAGATCCCCGCAAGCCCATGCATGACAACGCTTTCGGCAGACGCTCGGCAGCCCTACGTCAAGCCCGGCGCGTGGGCACACCCATTGCGTGGTCACGCATGCCCGGACGAACTCCGGGCCGGAGGGTCCGGGACCATAGCGGATGGCCCGCATTCCCCCTCCGGATTCTCATACTCGGAGGCTGTCATGCCATCGGTCACTCGCGCGGGGTTGGCGCTGGTCCTCATCCTGGGACCCGCCGGCGTTCGCGCACAATCGCCACCACCGCCCGCGGCGGCGGCTTCGGCGGTCGGCGCAGAAACCTGCGCCACCTGCCACGAAGACCTCGCCAAGCAGTTCACCCGGTCGCTCCACGGCGCCATTGCGGCGTTCGAGACCCGCACCGAGCACGGCAAGTGCGAAGCCTGCCACGGTGCCGGCAGCCTCCACGCCGACAGCGGCGATGCCACGCTGATCCGGTCGTTCAAGGACGCCACGTCGTCTGATGCCAACCAGACGTGCCTCGCCTGCCATCGCCAGGACCACGCGATGGAGTGGGCGGGCAGCATGCACGCCTCGAGCGGTGTCGGCTGCACGAGCTGCCACACGATCCACCAGTCGCGCCAGGTGGCGCAGAAACTCACGACCGCCGATGGCCTCGCCATCTCGCACGCGACCGCGCCGGCCTTCAAGGGCTCGCTGTCGAAGTCGCAGCCCGAACTCTGCTTCGACTGCCACAAGGAACAGCGGATGCAGTTCATGCAATCGTCGCGGCACCCCGTGCGCGAAGGCCGCATGACGTGCGCGACCTGTCATGACCCGCACGGCACGAACCTCACCTCGCTCAAGACCAGCGAGCGCCCCAACGACCTGTGCATCTCGTGCCATGCGTCGAAGGCCGGCCCGTTCGTCTTCGAGCACGCGCCCGTGCAGGAGAGCTGCATGACGTGCCACAACCCGCACGGCACGGTGGCCAACAACCTGCTCAAGCAGGGCGAGCCGTTCCTGTGCCTCCAGTGCCACGAGATGCACTTCCACAGCGCGCGCATCGCGCCGACGGTGCCCGCGGGCTTCGGGAACACGTTCTCGAACAACCCGAACGGCAAGACGGGATTCATGGGCGCTTTCAACACGAAGTGCTCGAACTGCCACAACAAGGTCCACGGCTCGGATCTGCCCTCGCAGGGCGTGACCGGCGGTGGCAAAGCGCTGACGCGCTGAGGAGGCTGTCATGACACCACGACGACACCTGCTCGCCGCGCTCGCACTCGCCCTGGCGCCCGCACTCGCGTCCGCGCAGTCTGCGGCGCCGGCGGCTCCTGCATCTCCCACCGTCGAGGGTTCGATCCTCCTTGGTGGCATCGCCAACGACTCGTCGGGCTCGAAGCTCCGCGTGGGCGAATACGACGTCCTGGGCAACCGCCCTGTCGTCGGCATCGACCTGTGGGGCGGCGACAACGGCATCCGCTTCGACCTCCAGGGCCGAAACGGCGGCGACGCCAACGACCAGAAGTACTCGGCGTCGATCGACCTCAAGCGGCTCGTCAAGGCGCACGTCAGCTACCAGCGCTTCCTGCATCGCACCGACCACGACGGTCTCGGCTACATGGACTCGGTCTCGAACATCGGCGGCACCTTTGGCGTGCAGCACACCGACACCGATCCCGGCGCCGAACACCAGCGTGCGTACAGCGAGCTGAATGCGCGCGTCGACGTGTCGCTGCCGACGGCCGTCCCGGTGAAGCTCTTCGTGGCGCATCGCATGCAGATGCGCGACGGG
>JAEUQQ010000350.1 GCA_016789685.1 Acidobacteriota bacterium
ACATCCGAGCAGCGACGCGAGCGGCGCGATGTGGCGCTGCGCCGCCCAGAGTTCGAGTTCGGCGTCGTTGCGTGCGGTGACCCGGATCGTCGCCACCGCCTGGTCGGGATCCTCGATGAACTCGACGTCGTCCACGACCGCGGCGTGGCTGCGGTCGAGGCCTTCGGCGAGCGCCAGGATCGCGGCGAGTGTCTTGACGGCCTGGCGCGCCGGCCGCCGCAACTGCCGGTAGGCGTCGTTCGATTTCCTGGGCGTGCCGGTGCGGTGATAGCGGGCCACGAGCGCGATGATCTCGATTTCGTCCGGGTCGAAGCCCCGCAGGTTGCCGTGCTTCACCAGGTAGTACGCATGCCGGTCGTGGCGCTCGTGGCTGATCAGCATCCCTGCGTCGTGCAGGACGGCCGCCGCCTCGAGCCACTCGCGCTCGCGGATGCCGAAGCCGTGGCGCGACTGCATCTGGTCGAACAGCGCCAGCGACAGGCGCGCGACCTGCTCCACGTGTGCAGCCTCGTAGTGACAGCGCTCGGCGAGTTCGTGGACCGACCGCGTCCGCACGTTCGGGTACTTCTCGACCTGCGCAATGCGGCCGCGGTGCTCGGCGATGTAGTCGAGGACCAGGCCTTCGCGCAACGCCAGGTCGCACAGCGTGATGTCCTGCGCGCCGAGACGCTCGAGGAGCGTGTCGAGGAGGACGACGCCGCCGACCGACAGGTCGGCGCGCCGCGGGTCCATGCCGGGCAGGGCGAGGCGCTCCTGCAGGTCGACCGACGTCAGGATCTTCCGCAGGCGGTGGATCGCCCGCGCGCTGACGCGCAGGTTCCGCAGGTCGTCGGGCGCGGTGCCGTGTTCGGCGATGGTGGCCAGGAGGCCGAGGCTCAGGATGGTGCCCGACGTGCCGATCACGCGCGTGAAACCGCGCTTCACGATCTGCGCGAGGAAGGCATCGGCCTGCTGGTGGACGCACTTGACGAGGCGCCGCTCGTCGCGGGCCTCGAGCGGGTCGGTGCGTACGAACCGCTCGGCGAGGCGGATGGCGCCCAGCTTGAAACTGCGTGCGTGCGAGGGTGTTGCCGCCGATCCGCGCGTGATCTCGACGCTGCCACCGCCGATGTCGATGACCACGCCGGTGCCCGCGGCGAGGTCGGTGCCGTAGGCGGCGGCCAGGTGGATCAGCCGGGCCTCTTCGACGCCCGTGATCACGCGCGCGCGAATGCCGGTCGCTTCGGCCACGGCGGCGAGGAAGTCGCCGCCGTTCGTGGCTTCGCGGGTGGCACTGGTCGCGGCGGCGACGATCTCGTCCACGTCGTGCGAGTCGGCCAGGCGCTTGAACTTCGCCATCGCGGCCAGGCCGGCGGCCATGGCGGCGTCGGTCAGACGTTTTCCGTCGAGTCCGCCCGCGCCAAGGCGTACCATGTCTTTCTCTCGATCGATGACCTCGAACGAGAAGTCCGGGCGGACCCGGACAACGATCATGTGGATGGAGTTGGTGCCGATGTCGATCGCGGCAATGCGCATGGCGAGGACCTGTGACGTCCGGTAGTCAGCGACGGGACCGCCATGCTACCACGCAGGCTTTACGACGGCGTGACGTCGGGCTCGAGGTCGCGTGGCAGGCCCGGGTGGCGGCAGTCGACGCACACCTGGGGCCGGCCCTGGCGGGCGACGGCGTGGGCGTGCACCAGGCGCGCGTCGCCTCGCGGCGCCTGCGCGAGACCTTGCCGCTCGCGGCGGCGGTCATTCCCGACGACGTGGCGGCCGATGCGTCGCGCCTCCTCAGGCGATTGACCCGCACGCTGGGGGCCGTCCGCGAACTGGACGTTGCCCGCACCGTGACCGCGGAGTCGGTCGCCGACGACACGCTGCGTGCCGACATCGACGCCCTGATCGTGGCGCGCCGCGACCTGGCGCGCGCCACGCTGGTCGAGACCTGGACGGCCGACCGTGTGGCCCGGCTGCAGCGCCGACTGGCACGGGTGGCCGAGTGCCTCGTCGCCGCCAGTGACGACGCGGCACGCGCGCGCTGGCACGAGTCGCTGGGCCTGCGGCTCGCGCGCCGCGCCGACGAACTCATCCTGCGCTGCCAGGCCGCGACGCTGGTCTACGACAGCGAGCGGTTGCACGCCATCCGCATCGCGACCAAGAAACTCCGCTACGTGGTCGAGGTCGCCGGCGACCTCAGGCTGGCCGCGGCCGCCCGCGCGCTCAAGACGCTCAAGAAGCACCAGGACACGCTCGGCCACCTCCACGATCTCGACGTGCTGGCCGCGTTTGCGGCCTCGGTGCCGTCGCCGGGCCTCGCGGCCGCGCAGGCGGCGTGGGCGCGCGACGTCCACGCGCACCACGCGCGGCACCTGCGTGGGCGGGCGGCGCTGCTGCGTGTGGCCGACCTCGTGCACGACCGGATGTCACCCCGCGTTCGCGGTCTCGCCGACCATGCCCCAGCGCCGACCCTCGCCCGTTGACCCCGACGCCGGGCCGGGGGGCGTCAGGTTGTACCTGGTCAGGCACGCCATCGCGGCCGAGCGCGGCGACGAGTACCCCGACGATGCCAAGCGGCCCCTCACGGGCAAGGGCATCGCGCGCTTCCGCGAGGTCGTCGAGGCGCTGGTGGCCGGCGGCGTCGAGATCGACGAAATCCTCACGAGCCCCGCGGTGCGCACGCGGCAGACGGCCGAGTTGCTGGCCGAGGGGTTCGCCGAGCGGCCGCGACTGACGAACATGCACGCGCTGGCCGTGCATGGCCAGGCGCAAGAGGTGATCGATGGCCTCGCACGCCATGCGACGAGGCGGTCGCTGGCGCTCGTGGGGCACGAACCCCTGCTCGGCGAGGTCGCGGCGCGCCTCATCGGCAGCCGGCGCGCCCTCACGTTCAAGAAGGGGGCGGTCTGCGCGATCGACGTGCCTGGCCTCCCCGTGCTGGCGCCGGGTACGTTGGCCTGGTTCCTCCCCCCGCGCCTGATCCGCGCCCTCCGGGCGTCCCGCTAGTCGCCCCGCAGGCCGGTGCGTTCGGCGTCCGATGGCCGCGGCGCCGGTCGCGGCGCGATCACGACGGCGTGCCGGGTGGGGCGCCGGCCCGGCCGTTTGCCCTTGTCACCGGTGCACCTGCTCGCCTAGGCTTGGCCCTATGCGCGACGTGCTGACGATCATCCTCGGAGGGGGACAGGGCTCCCGCCTGTATCCGCTGACGCAGACGCGATCGAAGCCCGCCGTCCCGATCGGGGGCAAGTACCGGTTGATCGACGTGCCGATCAGCAACTGCCTGCATGTCGACCTGCGCCGCATCTTCGTCCTGACGCAGTTCAATTCCGCGTCACTGAATCGCCACGTGGCGCAGGCCTATCGCCTCGACCTGTTCTCGAAGGGGTTCGTCGAGATCCTGGCGGCAGAGCAGACCCCCGAGAACCGGAGCTGGTTCCAGGGCACGGCCGACGCCGTCAGGCAGGCGATGCGCCACTTCGTGAGCTACGACGCCGACTACTACCTGATCCTGGCTGGCGATCACCTGTTCCGCATGGACTTCTCGGAACTGATCGAGGCGCACGTCGCCAGCCACGCCGACATCACGATTGCGGCGCAGCCGGTCAACGCCGACGACGCGACGCAGATGGGGATCTTCAAGTTCGATGCGGCGGGCCAGATCGTCGGCTTCGAAGAAAAGCCGTCGGCCGAGCGTCTCGGCCAGATCGGCGCGAGTGTGCCGCCGGGCGCACCGATGTACTCGCCCGACGACGCCCAGACGCCGTTCGTGGCGTCGATGGGCATCTACGTGTTCTCGCGCCAGGTGCTGCACGACGTGCTCGAGCGCCACGCCTACATCGACTTCGGTCGCGAGGTGATCCCCGCGGCGCTCGGCACGCACCGCGTCAGGCCCTATCTCTTCCGCGGCTACTGGGCCGACGTGGGCACGATCGAGTCGTTCTATGAGGCCAACGTGGGCCTCACGGCGCCCGGGGCGCCGTTCAACTTCTACGATCCGCACCGGCCGATCTACACGAACTCGCGGTTCCTGCCGCCGTCGCGCTACTACGGGTGCACGATTCGCGAGTCGCTCGTCGCCGAGGGCTGTTTCATGGACGACTGCCACCTCGCGCATGCGGTGGTGGGGATCCGGCAGCGCATCGATCGGGGGGCCAGGGTCACGCGCTCGATCGTGCTCGGCGCAGATCACTATGAGTCGGAGGGCGACGCGCCCACGCGCGGCAACCGTCCGATGCTTGGCGTCGGGCGTGACGTCGTGCTCGATCGGGTGATCGTCGACAAGAATGCGCGCATCGGCGATGGTGCCCGGCTCGTCAACGAAGGCAACGTGCAGCATGCCGACGGCGACGGTTGGTGCATCCGCTCGGGCATCATCATCGTGCCCAAGGGCGAGACGATCGCGCCGGGCACCGTCGTCTAGCCGGCCTCTCCGCCGGCGCAGCATCGGCCCACCCCGTCCCGGTGCCGGCGCATGGCTGCCGACGTGCCTCGGCACGCCGGGGTCACCGACGCTCTACGACTCGACGAATCGATAGCCGAGCCCGACGACTGTCTCGATCTGGTCGCCGGCGGGCCCGAGCTTGCCCCGCAATCGGCCGACGTGCACGTCGACCGATCGGGTCTCGATGGCGTGGTCGTAGCCCCACACGCGTTCGAGCAGGCGGTCGCGCGACAGCACCCGGTTCCGGTTCTCGACCAGGCATTTGAGCAGTTCGAACTCGCGTCGCGTCAGCTTGACCGTACGCCCGTCGACGGCGACCGCGACGGCGTCGAAGTCGGCCGTGAGGAACTTGCCGCGGTAGCTCTGCGGCTGGGGCGCCGACGACTCGATGGTCTGCCGGCGGCGGAGCACGGCGCGGACGCGCGCGGCGAGTTCGCGCAGGCTGAAGGGCTTGGTCACGTAGTCGTCGGCGCCAAGGTCGAGTCCGGAGACGCGGTCGGACTCGCTGGTGCGCGCGGTGACCATGATGATCGGCACGTGTTGCGTGGCGGGCCGCTGCCGCAGGATCCGGCAGACCTCGAACCCGCTCAGGACGGGCAGGTTGAGGTCGAGGATGACCAGGTGCGGCGGTTCGTCGGCGATGGCCTTGAGGGCGGCGTCGCCACTCGTGACGGTATCGACCCGCATCTCGCCGCCGCGCTCGAGGGTGTGCTTGACGAGGGCGGCGATGTCGGGCTCGTCCTCGACGACGAGGATGCGCGACGGCGGGGTCATGCCGGGCTTCCAGCGAGGGGCAGTCGACGGCGACGAGTCTGAGTGTTCCACGGGCAAGGTCCCTCGCAGGTGACGGTGGGGCGCAGGCCCCGGTGTCGCAGTCGAGCCTAGGGCGCAGGCGTTACCCGTCCGTGTCACGGATGTTAATTCCGGGTTACGGCAGGGGCCTCCGTGTGCGGCGTGTGCGGCCGGCGGCGTCCGGGGGCTGGCGGGGAGAGGTCGTGACAGCCAGTGAGCCGGCGCGATACAGTGGGCCGTTCGGCTCGCCGATCTGGCGGCCGAAGGAGACGTCCTCATATGCGTATGCTCGTACTGGGCGCGGGGCTGCAAGGCGCAGCCTGTGCGCTCGACCTCCTCCAGCAGCCGGCCGTCACCTCGGTGACGCTCGCCGACCTGCACGTCGATCACCTGCCGAAGTTCCTGTCGGGCTTTGGCGCTCCCCGGTTCACCACGCGCGCGCTCGACGTGCGCGACCGCGCCGCGGTGCTCGCGGCCATGACGGGCATCGACGCCGTCATGAGCGCGGTCCCGTACTACTTCAACGGCCCGCTGGCCGAACTGGCCATCGAGGCCGGGGCCCACTTCAGCGACCTCGGCGGCAACACCGAGATCGTCCAGCACCAGAAGACCCTGCACGACAAGGCCGTGGCACGCGGGGTGTCGGTGATTCCCGATTGCGGGCTGGCACCGGGCATGGTCAACATCCTGTCGCAGTACGGGATCGCGCAGCTCGACACGACCTCGTCGGTCAGGATCTACGTCGGCGGCCTGCCGCAGCATCCGCAGCCGCCACTCAACTACCAGGTCGTCTACTCGCTCGAAGGGGTGCTCGACTACTACACGACCCCGTCGTGGATCGTCCGCGACGGCAAGCGCGCGACCGTCACGGCGCTGTCGGAGGTCGAGCCGGTCGACTTCCCGTCGCCGGTGGGCACGCTCGAGGCGTTCCACACGGCGGGCGGCCTGTCGACGATGGCCTTCCGTTACGAGGGCCAGATTGCCGAGATGGAGTACAAGACCCTCCGGTATCCCGGCCACGCGGCGATCATGGAAGACGTGCGCGACCTGGGGTTCTTCGACCTCGAGCCGATCGAGGTGAAGGGGGTCAAGGTCGTGCCGCGCGATGTCGCCATCGCGGTGCTCGGTCCGCGCCTGCGGAAGCAGGACTCGCCCGACCTCGTCGCCCTGCGTGTCGTCGTCAAGGGCACGAAGGACGGCCAGCCCAGGACCTGCGCGTGGCAGCTCGTCGATCGGATGGACGAGGCGCGCGGGGTCACGGCGATGATGCGGACGACCGGCTATTCGCTGGCGATCACGGGCCTGCTGCAGGCCGCGAAGGCCATCGCGCCTGGCGTCCACACGCCTGACGAGTGCATGCCCGCCGAGCAGTACATCGCCGAACTCGCCGCCCGCGGCGTGGTCATCGAACGCACGGCCTGACGGTCTGCGAACGGCCGCCGGCACTGCCAGGGTGTCATGGCATTCCTGGAGTGCCCGGCGGCTGTCGCGCTCTGGTATCCTGATCGGGCCAGCCGCTGTCTGAAAGAGGTTGCCCGTGTCCCGGATCTCGCGTCGTCGGCTCCCGCTCGTGTTCGCCCTGGTGGTGGCCTCGGGCACGGCCGCCCCGGCCGTCGCCCAGTGGAGCCCGCCGTCGAACTGCTCGGTCGTGTCGCAGAACCTCTTCGTTCGAGAGGTGCTCACCGATCTCTACTACTGGAACACGTACCTCCTGCCGCTCAACCCTGCGGGATTCAGTTCGCCAGACGCCTACCTCGAGGCCGTGAAGTACCGGTCGCTCGACCAGACGTTCAGCTACGTCGGCTACCGGGCGTCGACCGACGCGTTCTACTCGTCGAGCCAGTACATCGGGCTCGGCTACTCGGCCATCCTCGGCGAGACCGACTACCGCGTCTCGCAGGTGTTTCCCGACAGCCCGGCGTCAGACGCCGGCATGGCGCGCGGTGACCGCATCGTGGCGGTGGGCGGTGTGCCGATCGAGGTGCTGGTCGCCTCGGGCCAGCTCGGGAACGCGATCGGGCCGTCGACCGAGGGCTACACGGTGACGATGACGTTCGAGCATCCCGACGGGAGCCGTGTCGAGGCGGCGATGACCAAGCGGCCGGTCACGATGCCGACGGTCATGACGACGCAGGTGTTCGACGTCGAGGGCCGGCGGGTCGGCTACGTGTTCTTCCGCAACTTCGTCGAGCCGTCGATCGAGGCGCTCGACGCGGCGTTTGCCGCGCTGCGCGAGGCCAGGGTGCAGGAACTGGTGCTCGACCTGCGCTACAACGGCGGAGGCCTGGTCTCGGTTGCGCAGCACCTCGCGTCGCTCATCGGCGGAACGCGGACCAGCGGCCAGGTGCTCTCCGAGTACTTCCACAACGAGCAGAACGCCTTCCGCAACCGCATCCTCAGGTTCGAGGACAAGGAGCAGGCGCTGACCCTCGATCGCCTCGTCGTCGTGACGACGCGAGGCACGGCGTCAGCCAGCGAACTGGTCATCAACGCCCTGCGCCCGCACATGCCCGTCGTCATCGTCGGCGACACGACCTACGGGAAACCCGTGGGGCAGTACGGGATCAACTTCTGCGATCGTGTCCTGTTTCCGGTGTCGTTCACCCTGCGCAATGCCGCGCAGGAGGGCGACTACTTTGGCGGGATGGCGCCGTCGTGCCTCGCCGGCGACGATCTCGACCGGCAGATCGGCGACCCCGAGGAAGCGTCGCTGCGCGAGGCGCTGCGCTACATCCGGACCGGGGAGTGCGACGCCCCCGTGCCCGTCACCGCCGAGGCGCGGCGTGCGAAGAAGATCCTGCGCGACCGGTCGGTGCGCACCGGGTTCGACCAGATCATCAATGCGTATTGAGGGCGGAGGCGGCCGCGCGGCCGGCGCGCGTCACCTCGCAGACGGGAACCACGGACCGGCATGAGCAGTGCGCCAGAACCAGCGAACGCCCTTGGCGTCATCACCAGCGGGGGCGACTCGCCTGGCATGAACGCGGCCGTGCGGGCCGTTGTCCGGTCGGCGCTGTTGCGCGGCGTGCCGGTGTTTGCCGTGCTCGACGGCTACGAGGGCCTCGTCGCCGGCGGCGATCGCATCCGCGCCCTGCGGTGGGAAGACGTCGGCGGCATCATCCAGCGCGGCGGCACGATCATCGGGACGGCGCGGAGCAAGGAGTTCCGGACCCGCGAGGGCCGCCTGCTGGCCGCCAGGCACCTCGTCGAGCACCGGATCGACCGCCTCGTGGTCATCGGCGGCGACGGCAGCCTCACGGGGGCCAATCTCTTCAGGCGCGAGTGGCCGTCGCTGCTCGACGAGCTCGCGCGGCGCGGTGACATCGATCGCTCCGAGGTCGAGCGCTACCAGTACCTCGCGCTCGTCGGCCTCGTCGGGTCGATCGACAACGACATGGTGGGCACCGACATGACGATCGGTGCCGACACCGCGATGCACCGCATCACCGACGCGATCGACGCGCTGGCCAGCACGGCATCGAGCCACCAGCGCGCGTTCGTGGTCGAGGTCATGGGGCGCAACTGCGGGTACCTCGCGCTCATGGGCGCGATCGCGGGCGGCGCCGACTACGTGCTGCTGCCCGAGTGCCCGCCCGCCGATGGCTGGGAGGACGAACTCGCGTCGCTCGTCACGCGCGGGCGCGCAGCAGGACGCCGCGACTGCATTGTCGTCGTGGCCGAAGGGGCGTGCGATCGACACGGCACGCGCATCACCACCGACTACGTCCGCCAGACGCTGCAGGATCGCCTCGGCGAAGACACCCGCAGCACCATCCTCGGGCACGTGCAGCGTGGCGGCTCGCCGAGTGCCTTCGACCGCTGGATGAGCACGCTGGTCGGCGCGGCCGCCGCCGACGAGGTCCTCGGCGCCAACTTCGACACCGGCCCGAAGCTGATCGGCCTGCGCTTCAACCGCGTCATGCGGGCGCCGCTCATGGCGTCGGTCGAGCTCACGCACGACGTCGGCACGCATATCGCCAACGGGCGCTACGACGAGGCGATGCGCTTGCGGGGCAACAGCTTCAACGAGATGCTGCAGACCTTCAATGCGCTCTCGCGCGCCCTGCCGTCGTCGACGCCACCGCCCACGCGCCGGCGGATCGCCGTCATGCACGGTGACGGCCCGGCGCCGGGCATGAACACGGCGGTGCGCGCCGCGGTGCGCCTCGGGCTCGATGCGGGCCACACCATGCTCGGGGTGTCGGATGGCATCGAGGGCCTGATGGAAGGCCGCGTGCGCGTGCTCGACTGGCGCAGTGTCGATGGCTGGAACGCGAGCGGCGGCGCCGAACTGGGCACGAGCCGCTGGGTGCCGTCGGCGGCGGCCGTCGAGCAGATCGCGCTGCAGTTGGCCGCGCACGACGTGCACGCGCTGCTGGTCATCGGCGGGTGGTCGGGCTACGAGGCGATGGACGTGCTCGCCCGTGCCCGCGAGCACTACCCCCTGCTGGCCATGCCGGTCGTGTGCGTGCCCGCGACCATCAACAACGACCTGCCGCATTCCGAGCTGGCCATCGGCGCCGATACCGCCCTCAACTCGATCGTCGAGGCCCTCGATCGGCTCAAGCAGTCGGCCGTCGCCGTCAACCGCTGCTTTCTCGTCGAGGTCATGGGCCGCTACTGCGGCTACCTCGCCGCCATGAGCGCGCTGGCGAGCGGCGCCGAGCGCATCTACCTCCACGAGCGCGGCATCACGCTCGACGAGCTGCGGGCCGACGTCGTCCGCATGCGGGCCGAGTTCTCGGCGGGCAAGCGCCTCAGCCTGGTCGTGCGCAACGAGCACGCCCATCCGCAATACACCACCGATTTCATCACGCGCCTGTTCGAGGCCGAGAGCGCCGAGGTCTTCGACGTGCGGCGCGTCGTGCTGGGGCACATCCAGCAGGGCGGCAACCCGACGCCATTCGACCGGATCCACGCCGCGCGATTTGCGGCGAGGGCGATGGCCATGATCGACCAGGCGCTCGAGCGTGGCGACACGGCGGTGCGTTGTCTCGGCGTGGTCGAGGGCCAGTTGACGTCGCGCAACCTGGCCGATGCGCTGGCCACGTGCGATCGGCACACCCGCCGTCCCCGCAAGCAGTGGTGGCTCGACCTGGCGCCGATGGCCGAACGCCTGGCCTGAGGCCCGGCCCTCACAACGACAGCGATCCCTGCCTGAAGTCGGTCTCGCCGATGTGGACGTTGACGACGACCGGCCGGCCCGTGCGCGCTACGGCCAGGGCCTGCACCAGCGCGTCGTCGAGCGAGGCCGGATCGGTGACGACGAGGCCCAGGGCGCCGAGGCCATCGGCGACCGCGTGATAGGCGGTGCGCCCGAGTACCGTGCCGACGGCACTGCCGAGGATGGCGACCTGATCCCGGGCGATCTGCGCCCACCTGCCGTCGTTGCCGACGATGGCGACGACCGGCACTCGCTGCTTCACCCACGTGTCGATGTCGGCGAGGCTGAAACCGAAGGCGCCATCGCCATACACCGCCACGAGTGGCGCCGACGGGCGCGCGGCGTGGGCGCCGAGCACGAATCCCGCGCCGACGCCGAGCGTGCCGAACACCCCCGGATCGAGCCACGACAACGCGCCGCGTGGCCTGACGGTGTACGACGCCGTGGCCACGAAGTCGCCGCCATCCGCGACCAGGATCGCGTCGTCAGGCAGCCGCCGATCGATGGCGCGGCAGACGGCCAGGGGGTTCAGGGTGCCGGCCGCCGTCACCAGGGCCGCGCGCTCGGTGATCTCACCGTCGCGCATGGCCTCGCGACTGCGCAGCATCGAGAACCAGGAGGCCCGATCGGGTTGCGCCGGCATCTGCTGTGCCAGCGCCGCCAGGACGCGATCGGGTGGCGCGATGGTGGCGATGGCCGGGCGCCGGTTCCTGGTCGCGTCGTCTCGCGACAGGTTGATCGAGACGAGCGTCGCACGTCCGCCGATGTGCCGCCCGTAGTCGAGCCTGAAGTCGCACGGCGTGCCGCAGAGCAGCACGAGGTCGGCCTCGCGCAGGGCCTCGCGCCGCTTGTGGCGGAACTGGAGCGGGTGATCAGCGCCGAGCAGGCCACGGGCCATCCCCGAGAGGTAGACGGGCACGCCGAGCGTGCCGAGCGCGCGGGCGACACTCCCGGCATCCGCGCCGGCCGCGACCGCCTGGCTGCCGACGACCGCGACGGGCCGTCGGCTTGCGGTGATCGCCCGGCGAATGGGCTCGAGCGACAGCGGTGACAGGTGCACCTGGCGGGGCGGGGCCGGCCTGCGGGCCGACGTCGCGTCGCTGCCGGCGAACACGCGCGACAGGTGCCGGCGCAAGTACCACTGCACGGCACGCTCGCCGAACGACCGCGGCGCCTTCATCCCGGCGAGGAACATCTCGCGGACCACGCCTTCGGGATAGAGCAGGTCGACGGGGCACTCGACGAACACCGGCCCCGGCACGCCGCTGCGCGCCTCGCGGAAGGCGCGGTCGACCGCGGGGCCGAGGTCGCGCACGCGCGTGACGAACGCCGCCCACTTCACGTGCGGCGTGACGAGCGCACGCTGGTCGATGTCCTGCAACGCGCCGCGGCCCTTGAGGATGGTCGCGGTCGCACCGCCGATCAGCACGAGTGGCGACTGCGCGAGCTGGGCGTTCTTGAGGGCCGTGATGACGTTCGTGACGCCGGGCCCCGCCGTCACGACGGCCACGCCCGGCACCCCCGAGAGCCGCGCGTACGCATCGGCGGCAAACGCCGCCGTCGCTTCGTCGCGCACATCGACGACGGCGATGCCGCGCGCCTCGGCCGCGGTCAGGATGGGCGAGACGTGCCCGCCGATCAGGGTGAACAGCGTGGTGACCCCGTGCGCGCGGATCGCATCGGCGACGATGGCGCCCCCGTGCGGCTCCGCCCCGCCGGCGGCGGCCGGCGCGCTCACGGCGTGCGCGCGTCGTCTCGCGCGATGCGGCCGTCGACCATCACGAACCTGACGCGGCGCAACGCGCGGATGTCGCGCGTCGGGTCGCCCTCGACCGCCACCAGGTCAGCGGCGAGTGCCGGGGCCACGCGGCCGATCCGCGCCTCCATCCCGAGCACACGCGCATTCACCGACGTCGTGCTGCGCAAGGCGTCGAGTGGCGTCATGCCGTACTCCACGAGCAACTCCACCTCGCGCGCGTTGTCGCCGTGCGGGAACACGCCGACGTCGCTGCCGTTGCAGATGGTGACACCGGCCTTGAGGGCTTCGGCGAAGTTCGCGCGCTTGCGCGCGATCCGCTCGGGCGCGGGACTCGACCCCTTCGTCCAGCCGGCATAGCTCGCCGTCGCCTCGGGCGCGGCGAGCGTGGGGCAGAGCGCCACGCCGCGGGCCTTCATCAGCGCCCACACCTCGGGCGTGCCCTCGTCGCCATGGTCGATGGTCTTGACGCCCGCTTCGATCGCGCGCCGCATGCCCTCGGCCGTGGCGGCGTGTGCGGCCACCGGCCGGCCGCTGCTGGCCGCGGTCGCGACGACCAGGCGGATCTCGTCGATCGAGAAGGTGGGGCGCGCCTCGCCCTGCGGTCCCCACCGGTAGTCGGCGTAGATCTTGACCCAGTCGGCGCCCTTGCCGATCTGATCGCGCACCACGCGTACCAGCGCATCGACACCGTCGGCCTCCTCGGCGCCCTGCGGGACGTCCCAGGCCGGCGCGAAGCCCGACGGCCCGTACGACCCGGTGGCGACGATCGCCTTCGACGCGATCAGGAGTCGGGGGCCGGGGATGATGCCCAGGGCCAGCGCCTGCTTGAGGCCAGCGTCGGCGTACCCTGCGCCTTCGGTGCCCAGGTCTCGCAGTGTGGTGAAGCCGGCCTGGAGGGTGTCGCGGAGGTGGTTGACGGCGCGCGCGACGCGCAGCGACTCCGGCTCCTTCAACACCTGGTCGTTCCACGTCGTTTCGTTGTAGGCGTGCAGCAGGACGTGCGAGTGCGCGTCGATGAGCCCCGGCAGGAGGGTCTGCCCGGCGAGCCGAATCCGTCGCGCGCCGTCGGCCGGCACGATGGTGGCGCGTGGTCCGGCGGCGGCGATGCGTCCGTTGCTGACGACGACCACCCAGCCGTCGTGGAGGTCGTCGCCGTCGAAGACCCGATCGGGTTCGAGGACGATGGTGGCGCGCGGCTCGGTCGTGGAGGCCGGCTGCGCGTGGATGGCCGGCGCCAGGCCTCCGAAGGCCAGGAGGGCGGCGGCGAAACCCCTGAGGCTCGTGCGCATGGCGCGATTGTATGCGAGCCGACCTGTGACACACTGCGTCGATCGGCGTCCGGCGCGGCGCCCCTGGCGTCGTGGCGCGCGGCACGCAGACGGAGGACGTATGTCGCATCGAATCCTGCGGCGAGGGGGCCTGGCCCTGGCGCTTGCCGCGATGGCCCTGGGACTGGCGTGCGTGGCCCGCGCTCCGCAGCCGGCCGCACCGACGGCCAGAGACGCCACCGAGTTCGTGAACGCTGCCGAAGCGCGCCTGCTCGACCTGGGCACGCGTCTGGCTCGCGCCCAGTGGGTGGCGGCGAACTTCATCACCGATGACACCGAGACGCTGTCGGCGCAGGCCAACGAGCAGTTCATCGCGGCCGTGACCGAGGCCGCGAAGGCGGCCACGGCGTACGACGGGCTGTCGCTGCCCGACGATGTGAGGCGGAAGCTGCTCCTGCTGAAGCTGTCGCTGCCGATGCCGGCACCGTCGAACGCTGCCGAGTTGGGCGAACTGACGCGCATCGCGACGTCGTTGTCGGGCGACTACGGCAAGGGCCGGTACTGCCCGCCGGGCAAGGAGTGCCTGTCGCTGCAGGACATCGAGCAGACCCTGCGGGTGAGCCGCGACCCGGCCCAGCTCAAGGACGTCTGGCTCGGATGGCGCCAGGTGTCGGTCCCGATGCGGGATCGGTACACGCGCTTCGTGGC
>JAEUQQ010000377.1 GCA_016789685.1 Acidobacteriota bacterium
TGCGCGCCGAACTGCAGCGCGGCCTCACGCGTGAATGGTCGGATTTCAACCCGTTGCGCGTGCTGCGGGAGCGCCAGTGACGGACACGCCGCGCCCCACACTCGCCGACGCCACGCGCGACGCCATCATCGTCGCTGATCCGGGCCACACGCCTGCCACGACACCACCGCGACCACCGCGACGCCAGCCAGATCCCGAACGCCAGGCCGCCGTCCGCGAGTCGATGACCCTGCCGTGGGTGTTCCTGGCCGCGACGATCGTCGCCAGCGTCAGGATCAGCGAGGCCGGCGTGCTCTCGTTCCTGCCGCCGTCGCTGATGGCGCTCGTGCTCGGCGTGCTCTTCGTGGGGCTCGTCGTGCAGGTCGGCGTGCTCGACCTGCCCGCGCTGGTGTCGCCGCAACGCCATGGCCTCGAAAACACCTCGGGCGTCGTCGTCCTGGGCGCGTTGCTGCTGTCGGGCGCGCAGGTCATCACGATGCTCACACCCGATCGCGGCATCTTCGCGTTCGTCATCGCGACGTACTTCCTCTTCCTGTTCCTGTCGACGATCGCCGCCCGGCCCGAGCCCGATCGCGTGCTGCGCAGCCTCGCGGTCACGTTCGGCGGGGCGCTGCTGCTGAAGTTCGTCGTGCTCAGTGGCATCGCGACGCCCGGGGGCACGCTGGCCAAGCGGCTGTTTGCCACCGCGCTCGAGGGCATCACGCTCGGCGCCATCGGCGCGGAGTTCCAGCGGCCGGCGGCCGGCTACCTGGCATTCACGTCGGTGCTGCTGCTCTTCATCGGGCTTTCGCTGCTGCCACGACGCAGGTAGCCGCGTCGTCAGACGGCGAGGCCCCTCCGTCCCGATCGCGTGCATCGCTGGCCGCGCCGTGTACACTGCCCTGCGGAGGGCATCCGTGGCCCGTACGCACACCTGCCTGGCCGCCGCACTCTCGGCGGCATGCTCGATCGCAACCGCAGTGGCGCAGACGCCGCCACCGTCATCCACCACGACCGTTCCACGCACCGCGGCCGTTCGCGCCTCAGACCGCATCGTCCTCGACGGGCGGCTCGACGAACCCGACTGGCAGCGCGTACGCCCCGCCACGGGCTTCGTCCAGCGTGATCCCGACGAGGGCCGGCCGGCGAGCGACGCCACCGAGGTGCGCATCCTCTACGACGACAGCGCCATCTACGTCGGCGCGCGGATGTACGACCGCGAGCCCGCGAAGATCTCGCGACGGCTGACGCGCCGCGACGGCGACACCGACGGCATCGCCGACTGGATCACGATCGCCTTCGACGCGCACCACGATCACCTGACCGGCGCGATGTTCACGGTCACGGCGGCCGGCTCGCTCGGCGACGGCGTCCTCTTCAACGACTCCGACGATGACGACACGTGGGACGCGGTGTGGGAGGCCGAAGTCTCGATCGACGAGCAGGGCTGGATCGCCGAGATGCGCATCCCGCTGTCACAGCTGCGCTTCCCCGCCGCCGAGCGCCAGGTGTGGGGGATGCACGCGGTGCGCTACGTCCAGCGCACCAACGAGGAGACGTGGTGGGCGCTCGTGCCCAAGAACGCGTCGGGCATCGTGTCGCTGATGGGCGAGGTCGAGGGACTCGACGGCATCCGCCCGCGGCGTCACCTCGAGCTGCTGCCGTACGCGACGGCGCGCGGCGAAGCCAGCGGCACCGCGGCCGGGCGCGATCGCCTGCGCGAGGTCGTGGCCGACGCCGGGCTCGACATGAAGTGGGGCTTCACGAGCAACTTGACGATGGACGCTACGATCAACCCCGACTTCGGCCAGGTCGAAGTCGATCCGGCGGTCGTGAACCTGAGCGCGTTCGAGACGTTCTTCGAGGAGAAGCGCCCGTTCTTCATCGAGGGCTCGCAGGCGTTCGATCGTTTCGGGCGCAACGGTGCCAGCGGGTACCTGGGCTTCAACCGCTCGAACCCGACGCTCTTCTACTCGCGCCGCATCGGCCGGGCGCCGCAGGGCGCGCTGTCGGGCCCGTACGTCACCCAACCGTCGGCGACCACCATCCTCGGCGCGGCAAAGGTCTCGGGCAAGACGAGCAACGGCTGGACGCTGAACCTCATCGACGCGGTGACGGCACGCGAATGGGCGACGTCGGGGATCCCGTCCACCCGCGTCGAGGTGGAGCCCCTGACCAACTACTTTGCCGCCCGCGTCCGTCGCGACCTCGGGCAACGTGCGGGCTTCGGCATGCTGACGACGCTGGTGCACCGCGATGCCGGCGATGCGCGGCTCGACAGCATCGTCGGATCGAGCGCCATGGTCGTCGGGGGCGACGGCCACCTGTTCCTGACGCCAGCGCGCGACTACGTCGTCACGGGCAGCCTGTCGGCGAGCCGCGTCGCCGGGTCCACGGACGCCCTGTCGCGCCTCCAGCGCAGTTCGACGCGCTATTTCCAGCGCCCCGACGCCTCGCACATCGCCTTCGACCCCGGCGCGACGACGCTGTCGGGGTGGAACCTGCAGCTCGACTTCAACAAGAACAACGGTGGCATCAGGCCCAACGCCTCGTTCTGGGCCGTGAGCCCAGGCTTCGAAGTCAACGACGTCGGGTTCGCGACGAGCGCCGACCGCACCGGCGGGCACGCGGCGCTCGTGCTGCTGAAGCCCACGCCGGACCGGTTCACGCGCGAGCGGACGCTGATCCTGGCGAAGTGGAACGTCTGGAACTTCGCGCGCGACCTGCTGGGCGACGGGTACTTCGCCGAGGCAGATGCGACCTTCCGCAACTACTGGTCGGCCGAACTGCGGCTGCACGGCGGACGTGCCGTGCTCTCGGATCGCCTGACGCGCGGGGGGCCGCTGATGCGCGGCCCTGGATTCGTCGACGTGTCGGCCGAACTCCGCGGCGACGAACGCAAGCCCGTCGTGTGGTCGGTCGAGGGATCGTACGAGACGCGCACCGACACGTCGTGGTCGGGCAGTGGCGAGGTGTCGTTCGAGATGAAACCGATGCCGGCCGTGACGGTCGACGTTGGCCCAGAGTTCACGCGCGAGCGGAACGAGACCCAGTACGTGCGCACGTTCGCCGACCACGCCGCGACGGAGACGTTCGGCGCGCGCTACGTGTTCGGCGCACTCGACCAGACCGAGCTGTCGATGGACACGCGCGTGAGCGTCATCCTCAGCCCGCGCATGTCGCTGCAGCTCTACGTGCAGCCGCTCATCTCGGTGGGGCGGTACAACGACTTCGCACAGGCCGCGCGCCCGCGCACCTCGACGTTCACGCGGTTCGGGCGCGACGCGGGGAGCCTCCAGTACTTTGCGGACGCGAACGCCTACGTGGTCGATCCCGGCGACGGCGGGCAGCGCTTCACCTTCCGCAACCCCGACTTCAACGTGCGCGCGCTGAGGGTCAACGCAGTTTACCGGTGGGAAGTGCGGCCGGGATCGACGCTCTACGTCGTGTGGACGCAGCAGCGCGAAGACGAAGACGACGCCGGACGCTTCGATCTGTCGAACGACCTGTCGCGGCTGTGGCGCGCCTCGTCTGACAACGTCTTCATGGTGAAGATGAGCTACTGGTTCGCGCGGTGATCCGTGGTCGTGCCGGGCGTCGGGCCCGTGACGGCTCCGCGCCGCCGTTGGGTCCGTCGCCTGCGCTCGTCATTCGACGACCCTGAGATGCCCCCGCCAGGCGACGTCGGCCCCGAGCAGGATATCGACCCGATAGATGCCCGGGCCCGGAGTCGGAAGCTCCCACGACGTCATCTTGAGGTCGCCCTTCCGCAGCGTCAGCTTGACCGGCGTCGACTGTGCGGTGACCTGGTTGTCGATGTCGTAGACACGCAGCGACGCCGTGCCCTTGAACCGATCGACGGCGAGCCAGTTGACGAAGGTGGCGACCGCCGGGTCGCGACGCGAGAACTCGTAGCGTTGGTCGAGTGGCCGCGTGGCGGGGCCGTCGCGCACGATGCGCGTCGCGAACCCGGCGCTCACGACCTGCCGCTCCATGGTCACGGGCGGCACGAACAGCCCGCGCTGAGCGATCGTCGCCAGCGGCGTCACCGGGCCGCGCGCGGCCGGCGTGTGCAGGATCCCTGCGGGGATCACCGGGACGCGAAGCGTGGACAGATCCGAGACTTCCAGGGCCGCGTATTCCCGGATGCCCGGCATCGATCCCGACGCGATCATGCCGATCACGTCGCCGAACTCGTTCACCACCGGCGCCCCGGCTGACGTGGTGCCAGGCGCACACGTCGCGTAGAGCCGACCTCCGCCAAGGGGATGGGTGCCCGTGCCGACGACTTCGCCTGCCTGCACCGCCAGCGTCCCCTCTTTCGAGGCCGAGACCGAGTAGCAGGCATCGCCGGCCTGCGCCGACTCGCGCGCCACGACGCCTTCGCGTGGCGCGTCGCCGCCGGGGAGTTCGAGCAGCACCCACCCTTGCCGGTGGTTGAACGCGGCAACGTCCGACAGCTCGACGGGCGCAGCCCCCGGCAGCGTCACGCGCAGGCGCGTCGCGTTGTTGATGACCGCAAACGACGCCGCCACCGTTCGCCCCTCGAGCAGTGTTCCTGGCCCGGCATCGAGGCGCGAGCCATCGTCTCCGAACGCCTCGACCTTGGCCGTCAGTGACAGGGTGCGGGCGAAGGCCTCGCGCCGCTCGAGCGGAAGCCGCCGCGCTGGTGCCGCGGCGATGGGCGCCGCCTCGGGGCCGACGATCTGGAATTCGTGCGTGCCCGCGACGACACCATCGATGCGCGCCTCAATCGACCAGTCGCCGGTCGGCATCGTGGCGCTCAACGGCAGTTGCCAGTACGCCGCGAGACGACGATCGCGTATCGAGTGCCGGAACTCGTTGCTCGATGACACGCCCCCTGGTCCCCTCCACGTGCCGGTCAGGGTGTAGTCGCCTGGCTTCGCCGCCCACTCGAAGTACACGACGATCGCCGCATCGTCTGGTACGCGGAACCGGGTGCGCGGGGCAAGAATGTAGAAGCGCCCGTCGCGCGTCTCACCCGACGGCCCCGACATGACGCTCACGATCGGCGGCGCTGCGGGGCCGGACTGCGCCGGGGCGGGCTGCTGCGCTGCCGCCCGGGCGACACCGAACACCAGGCACCCGGCCGCAAGCCCCACGGCCGCGCGACGAACACCAGGCACGATGAGCACGTTCACGATGCGTCTACCCATTGATCCTCGATGACGCCGGCCGCGGGCCGGAACTCCAATACAGCCAGCCCGCATGCGTCGCGCGCCGTCTGGCACATCTTCACGATGGTGACCGGCAGGGCCGCGCTGGTGCGCGCAGGCCGCCGGTCACTCCTGCTTCGGCCCTGGTGCGCCCGCGGATCGCCCGACGAACGCGAGGAACTCCTGTACCTCGCTGCGCTCGCCGTCGGTCTTCGCCAGGGCGAGCGCTCGTTCGGCCTCGAGCTTCGCGTCGCTGCGGCGGTCCTGGGCCCACATCACCCGCGCGGCGGTCAGGCGCATCGACGCCTCGGCCGGGGCCAGCACCACTGCGCGCTGCGCGTGCGGCGCGGCGTCGGCGACGCGATCGATCTGGAGCAGCGCACGCGCCAGGAGCGATCGCGACCACGCGTACGAGGGGTTGGCGGCAATCGACCGCTCGAGGATCGTCACCACGCGCGCGAACACCGCAGCGCGGTCGGGGTCAGCGGGCCCCGGCCAGAGCAGCCACGCCAGGCGGTACTCGGCGAAGAATCCGGCGCCACCGAGTTCGCTCGCCCGTGCATACGCTGCGCGCGCCTCGTCGGGCGTCCCGGCGTCGTCGGCCAGGATGCCTTCGACCTCGAAGGCCAGGCCGAGGTCCGGCGCTGCCGCTCGCGCCTCGGCCAGCAGCGCCATGGCCTCCACCGGCCGGCGGCTCCGCGCGAGGTAGAGCGCGCGCATCGCGGCCGCGTCCCCGGCGCCCATCACCACGCCCGTGAACGCCTCGCGCTTCACGTCGACATCGGCGTCGATCCTCTGGTACATGAACGACGGCTGGCTCGCGTAGCGGTCGTACCCCACGGTCACGCTCGCGAGGCCGCCGAACGCCCCGGCCACGGCCGCCTGCACGTCGGCGCCACGCAGGATCTCGGTTGCGGCCTTGTTGAAGCGTGGCAGGTTGGCGCCGCGTTCGCCGAGCATCAGGTAGTGCACCAGCGCCCAGGCCGACGCATCGAACAACTGCATGCCGAGTGCGGTGGCCAGGTAGTCGGACTCGCCGGTGGCGGTCGTGAGCTGCGCGAACGTCATGCGGCTGCGCTGCAGCCGCTCGAGGTTCCACGGCACGATCTGTCCGACGGTGAGATCGTCGGTGCGGACGATGGTGTTGCTCATCACCTCGGCGAGTCCGCGCGACAGCCACGGTGGCAGCCGCCGCCCGAACGTCGCGTCGAGCACGATGCCGACGTACGACCAGTAGGCCGACCGGTACGGATTGACCTCCTGCTGGCGGAGGTCCACGTCGGTGCGGACGACGACGTAGTGTCGATCGGGCGCGCTCAGGAAGATGCTCGCGGGCCTGATGTCGCCCTTCTTCTCCCAGTAACCGGGCGCGAGGCTCCTGACGCCGGCATCGCCCTTCACCGCGTAGACGAGGATGGGGCGCCCGGTGTCGAGCCGCGCCCACGGCCACAGCCGCTGCAGGACGGCCCGCACCTGTTCGAACTGCCAGGCCACGCCGCGTGCGGTGCGATCACCCGCGTCGGAGACCACGATGAAGTTCGGGCTGTCGATCCGCGTCCACGTCGGCGCCGCCCCGGCGGGCGCGGCGAGTCCGGCGAGGAACGCCCACAACACGACGACGACCGGCGCGGCGCGCATACGACTCCTGATGACCCAGGTCTCACGCCAGGGAGGCTGCGTGAATCACGATCCACTGAGTCGCGCGGATTCTACACTGAGTCGCGAGTGACGTTCTGGTGACGGTGGTCACTGCCGAGCCGGCTCGGCGCCAGATCCGGCCGTCGCGTGGCGCAGGGTGGCGCGGGCTTGCGTGCGCGACGTGGCCTGACTACGCTGACGGCCGAGGTTCCCGATGCGCATCACCCGACGACAGTTCACGACGCTCGTGGCCGCGGCACCCGTCGCGGCCGGCCGATCGCTCGCGGCCCGCGGCGACGTCGGCCGCCTGGGCGGCGGCGCCCACGACATCACGATCCTCTACACCAACGACTTCCACAGCGCCTTCGACCCGATTCCCGCCTACTGGCTGCCGAACTCGCCCAGGCTCGGCGGCGCGGCCCACCTGGCGACGCTCGTCGAACGCGAACGCGCCGCGGCGACGACGGCCTTCCTGCTCGACTCGGGCGACATGTTCACGGGCACCCTCTCGCGCCTCACCGAGGGCGAGGCCCTGCTCGAGATGATGACGCTCATGCGCTACGACGCGATGGGCGTCGGCAACCACGAGTTCGACTACGGCTGGCAGGCCTACGAACGCGGCATCACGCGCGTCGCCTTCCCCACGCTGTGCTGCAACATCCGCCACAAGGGCACCGGCATCCGCTTCTGCCGCCCCTACACCATCCTCGAACGCAACGGCGCGCGCCTCGGCGTCATCGGCGTGATGGGCCTGCGCGCCGCGCACCGCACGATCATGCCGTCGAAGGTCGCCGAACTCGAGTTCACCGATCCGGTCGAGGAAACCACGCGCGCGCTCCGTGACCTGCGCGACACGGTCGACGTCATCGTCGTGCTCGCGCACCAGGGCCTGCCGGGGCCGATGCAGACCGATGCCGAGAACGACCCCGACGTGCAGCGTCCGCTGGACGAAGACCTGGAGTTCTGCGCACGCGTCCCCGGCATCGATGTCTACATCGCCGCCCACTCGCACCGCGGGCTCGAGCAACCCATCGTCCATCCCGACACGAAGACGCTCGTCACGCAGACGTACGGCTACGGCACGCGCCTCGGACGCATACGGCTCGGAATCGACGAGCGTCGCGTGACGCGCCACGAGATCGAGCTGATCAAGGTCTGGAGCGACGACCTGCCCGCCCACGACGGTGTCGCACGCCGGCTCGCCCGCTACCGGTCGGCCGTCGCCGATCAGATCGGGCCGCCAATCGGCCGCGCCTCGGAGCGCATCACGCGGAAGTACCGGCGGGAGTCTGCGCTCGGATCGCTGTGCGCCGACGCGATGCGGCAGCGCGCACGCGCGGATGTCGCCCTGACAAATGCCGGAGGGCTGCGCGCAGACCTGCCCGAGGGCCCGCTCGATCGCGGGCACGTGCTCGACGCGTTTCCCTTCCTCAACGACCTCGTCACGGTGGAACTGCCGGGCGGTGCGTTGAAGCGGGTGCTCGAGCACGGGTGCTCGCTCGAGGCGGGGATGGTGCAGGTCTCGGGCCTGCGCGCGCGCTACGACCTGGCACGCGCGGTGGGGTCGCGCCTGCTCGACGTCACGATCGACGGCCAGCCGGTGGACGATGCGCGGACGTACAGGGTGGCGACGAACAGCTTCCTGGCCGAAGGCGGCGACGGGTATGCCGGCTTCCGCGACGGGCGCATCGCGGCGCGCGACGCGGTGCTGAGCGATGTCTTCGCCGACTACATCTCGGCGATGAAGACCATCAGCGCGCCTGCGGCGGGACGGATGGTGGCGGTGTGATGACTGCGGGTGACGTGAACGCACGGTGGACGCGACGTCGGGTGATCGCGGGCGCGTTGCTGACGCTCGGCGTGGCGTGCGTGGCGGTGCAGGCCCAGACGCGCGACGAGGTCAGGAAGATCATCGAAGGGCTGGCACCCGGTGAATCGGCGACCGTCGGCCCCGTCACCTACACGCTGCGGCAGCGAACGACCGGCGCACCCGGTGCAGACGGCTGGTATCGCGTGCGGTCGCTCGGGGCGGGCTTCACGCGGCGAGTTCTTCGCGGGGCGGGGCCTGCTCTGCCAGATGACGGTCGAGTCGCCGGCCGGCGAAGCGGCCGATGTCGTCGTGCAGAGCGCGCGGTACTTCGCGTCGTTCGTTCTCGACTAGCGCACCGCAAGCTCGACCGTCCTGCATCGCGCGCGGCAGAGTGCTACGCTACCCGCTGCATCACGACACCACAGTGACGTAGCGACGGCTGTGCGGCGCCTCAGCCGCAGCCGGAGTGTCGTCGCGCCTCGCCCTGATGACAGACCCACGGCTGGTCAAGCCCGCCTCGCGGACCACGACCGCGGCCTCGGCTGCGCGCACGGAACGGCGACCGCTCCCCGACGACCTCCTGCGCAGCGCGTCGCGGCGACTCGGGGCGCTGGCGCTCGTGGCCGCGATGCTCTGGACGATGGGCACCGTGCTCGGACACGTGGCCGCGCGCGCGATGAACCCCGGAGGTTCGCTGTGGCAGCGATTCGGTGCGACCGACGCGATGGCCCTGGGCGGCGCAACGCTGTCGCTCGCCCTCTTCGCCTACGCGCGCCGCAGCCGCCGGAGCCCGCAGGCCATCCTCGACCTCGGCCTCGGCTACCTCGTCGTGACGTCGCTCCTGCTGGCGCTGATGATCCACTGGGATCCGATGCCCGGCCATGCCCCGATCACGCCCGCCATTTCGTGGACCGGCGTCGTGCTGCTGATGTTTGCCGGCCTGGTGCCGAGCACGCCGTGGAAGACCCTGGTGGCCGGGCTCGTCGCGGTCTCGATGAACCCCCTGTCGATGCTCGTCGCGCGCGCCCGCGGCACCTGGCCGTTCGAGTCGGCCGCCGACGCGCTCCTGATGCACGTACCCGACTTCCTGCTCGTACCGGTGGCCGTCGTCATCGCGCACGTCGTCACGAGCCTCGGGCAGCAGGTCGCGCGGGCGCGCGAGATGGGCAGTTACGAACTCGGCCCGCTGCTCGGCCGGGGCGGCATGGGTGAGGTCTACCGGGCCACGCATCGCATGCTCGCGCGCCCGGCGGCGATCAAGCTGATTCGCGCCGACGCGCTCGGCACCGGCCCCACGGCCGACGCGCGGCGGGCCATCGCGCGCTTCCGCCGAGAAGCCGAGGCCGCGGCCACGCTTCGATCGCCGCACACCGTGGAGCTGTACGACTTCGGCGTGACGGCCGACCAGACGTTCTACTTCGTCATGGAACTGCTCGACGGCATGGACCTCGACACGCTGGTGCGGCGCCATGGGCCCGTGCCGCCGGGCCGCGCCGTCCACATCCTCGGCCAGGTGTGCGCGTCGCTCGCCGAGGCGCACGCCCGCGGATTCGTGCACCGCGACATCAAGCCCGCCAACGTCCACGTGGGCCGGCTGGGCCTGCAGTACGACTTCGTCAAGGTGCTCGACTTCGGCCTCGTGACGGCGGTGGCCGCCGACAGGGCCGACCGCGCGCGAGCCACACACGACGGACCGCTGATGGGCACCCCCGCGTACATGGCGTCCGAGATGGCCACCGGTGCCGCCGTCGATCCACGCGCCGACATCTACGCCGTCGGCTGCGTGGCCTACTACCTGCTCACGGGACGCCAGGTGTTCGAGGGCCAGACCGTCGTCCAGGTGATCGCGCAACACCTGCACGCCGCGCCCGTCGCGCCGTCGCAGTGGCTCGATACCCCGCTGCCGCCCGCGCTCGACGCCCTCGTGCTCGCGTGCCTGGAGAAGTTTCCCGCCGACCGCCCGCGCGACATCCTCGCCGTCGCACGTACGTTGTCGGCGATCGACATCGTCGCGTGGACCGACGACGATGCGAAGGCATGGTGGGATCTGAACCCCATCGCCGACGAAACGGCGCCTGGTCGCGTCACCGGGTCTGCGGCACCGGGCGAGAGCGTCACCTGCTCGCCGAACCTGGACAGTCACCCACGCGCCGTCGGAACGGGCGAGCGGGCCGATCGTGCGGCGAATGCCTCGGGATCGGCCCAGGCCCGTACATAGTCGCCACGCGTCGGGACGCCGTTCCTACCCTTCAAAGTCCGTCCGTGGAAGATTGCGCTCCATGTGGCGGAGGTCGGTGAACCTGACTCCCCTGATCTTCGCGGCCACAAACGCATCCTTGATCCTCCTCGTCACAAAAGGCACAACCACGCCCTCGGGCCCCCAGACATCACTACCGTCCCAGTCGTCAGCGTCGAAGCAGGCGCCCTGCGCCACGACCCAGTCGCTTCCCTCCCTGACCACGCGCGACTCTCCTCGTACCATTCTTACGGGGCCACCCCTTCCGAGGACCACGATGGCGAAGTAGTCCAGCGGAGTCTCGACTCCCTCACACCGAACCGGAACTGCCTTCCATCCCGTGGCACCGACGGCGTGAAGAAGAGCAATGACGCGTGACGAAAAGAGGGGATAGATTTCGGCCCAGATAACATCGAACGGCCTGTTGCCTCCATAGTACTGATGTCTGCGAGCAACCAGACCCTGGTCCAACAGGTCCGCACCGGCATACACGGCGCGGACATCCGTCCAGGGCGTTGCATAACCCAGGTAAAGTGCACCTTTGACGTCGCTTGACGACATCTCGAAGTGCCTGCCTTCTTCAGCAAGACGCAACATCAGTTCGATGCTCCACGCTACTTGAGACCGCCGAAGCCCGCCACAGTCCAACGACTCGCCCGCCTGTCGCTCTGTCGTTCGCGGGGCTGTCAGCAACTCCGACGCAAGCGCGAGACGAGCCTCATCCCTCGGTCGCGCGCCGCGTCCCGCAACCGCGCCGCCGTGATCGGCGCGCAGCCGATCGAGAACGCGCGATGCAGCGTTCCGATGTTCGCCATCGCGCGCTGCAACACCGATTCGATGGGTTCAGCCCCGCGTTTCGAGAGAACCTCGTCGATCGTCCGCCATCCCATGGCGATGTCGAGGTCATCGAACTGGTGAAAGGTCGAAGGCGCCGACGGAGCGGCAACGTCAATGAAGACTTGACCTCGATCACGTACGAACCTGAGGAGCACAGGTCCAGCATCGAACACAGCGGCAGTGTCGCCGAACGCGCTGCTTTCCCTGTCCTGTGAAAGCAGGTCAGCGTTGGCGAACCCCGCGTCGCGGAGCGCAGACCTCACAACAGCGGTGAACTCAGGTTCATCGACCATCCGCGTCCCGGTGGCAACATCCGAGCGCCCGGCCCCATTCAGGCTATAGCGCGGGAAAACAACACCTCAGACCTCTGCGCACAGATTCCAATTGACGTCTGCTGACGGCGTAGACAGCGGGGAACTGTCGTCCTTGTAGATCTCCAGCTCAACAGGATTACCCAAGCCATTCAGATGCAGCAAGGCATGAATCGGTACTCCGTCTGCATCCAGGGCTTCCGCTTCGACCGGAACAGTGCGCGCGCTTGACACCGAAAGCTGTAGATTCTCAATCGCAATACTGCCCCCGGAATCGACTGTGCGGACGCCGTCTAGCTCGAGCGGCGTTGGTACAAAGGCCAGTCCTGGGCAGGACAGCAATAGCAGTCGTAGTAGCCGCAGTTCATGGGGCTCTGGCTCACGGAGTTCGTCGCGCATCCTACCTCAAGCTCCGATAGTACGTTCTGACGTTCGCTAGTTGGTCGGTAACTGGAGCGCAACGGTTCGAGTGGCACGCGGTGGGGCCATTCGTCGATGTGGATCGTCCCTTGCAGCAGAAACCGTAATCCTCACCTGCAAGTTCCCCCAAGGCTCGCGACACCCGTTCTGGTTGCGTTCACGGCCCGCCACCCACCTCAGGGTCGCCGACAGCCTTTCGGGCCACGGGCCAGGCTCGGCGGGGCCTCGAAGATCGACTCGTCGTAGTCCACGTTGAGGGCGTAGGTGGTGCGCTCCGTCCACTTGATGCCGCTCGCGAGGATTTCGGTGACCTTGCCGGGCAGCGGAATCCCCTCCACTGACGTATAGTCTGCCAACTGGCACTCCCACGGCGTGTTCGGGCCCGGCGGCGGCGCCACCAGGCGCACCAGCAGGTGGCTGTCGCGGGCAAACGTGAACTCGTACACGTCGCCGTTGACTTCGGCCTCGACGACCGACACCGCCCGCCGCCGCCACCGCGCCTCCCACGTGCGTCGCAGCACCGGGCGGGCCGACGGCGTCTCGAGCAGCGTCATCAATTGCAGCCGTGTAATGAACCGCCCATCGTCCTCGTTGGCCTTGCCCGACATCCTGGGCGGGAACCCTTCATGAACAACGGGTGCCGTACCTCGTTGCATGTCGATCACTTCCAGGCGCAGACCGAACTTCGACGGCCGCTCGTCCATCCAGTGCCACAGCCTCCCGGGCGGCACCAGCAGCTTCTCGTACGACACCACGATCCGGCTGATCGGCCAGTAGCCCCACACCGAGGTCGACGAGATCGCCACACGCGAGATCGTCGCCAGCCGCTCGCGCCCCCCCTTGGCCTCGACCGCGCGCTCCCACACCACCCGCGCTGCCTCGGGCCCCGACACCGGCACCGGCGGCTCGCCGCCGAGACTCCCCGCGACCAGCCACGCCACGAGCGCCCACGTCATCGGATCCTCCTCATCTTCAACACCTCGAGCGTGTGCCCCAGGAAGCTCCCGACGCTCTGGTAGGGATTGCTGAGGTCCACATCCGCCCAGGTACCGAGCCTCCCGGTCGTGACTTGCAGACTATACGGCGCCCTGGAACTGGTGAACGAGCGGAAATCCTGGTTGGGCCACCCCACGTCGCGGGCGTGGAGAATGCCCAGGCCGCCGTTCGCGAAGTTGTAGTTCGAACCCAGTACGCTCGCGATGTTCACCCCATTCTGGAAATGCAGGATGTAGCCACTTCCGGTCCACTCCGTCTGGTCATGGTCCAGGAGGTCCCACACGCCGTGGGCCTTCAGAGCCGTGTCGACGAGGTCGCGGTACGACATGTCGGCCGAGCTCGCAAGGTCGGGGCTGAAGAACATCACCAGCGTGCCGTCGCGGTGCATCACATCCAGGGCCCCGAAGAAATCGCCGGCGCGAGCCAGACCCTGCGCCTCGAGGGCGTTGATCTGGTGCTGCAGGTCAGCTTTGAACTGCTCGAGGCCCGCCCATACGTCGGCGGCCATGCCCGGGACGAACCCGCGGTCGAGTGCGCCGGCATAGCTGTCGCCGAAACTGAACCCGCCCCCGCCGCCGCTGCCCCAGAACAGGTCATCGCCCCCACATCGCTCATAGCTGTTGAAGGCGCTGCAGTACCCGGGAATACCGGTGCTCGCCTGCATCCCCGTCGGGTCGATGAACATGAGCGGGTTGTTCCGCGCATACGCATACCTGTTCCACTGCTGCGGATCAAACAGCCCCGCATACACCGGATCCACCTGCGGGAACCGCCCCGTGCGCGGCACGAAGAACCGCGCCCCGAAGTAATCGAGACTCGCCTCCGCGTCGCGCTCCTGCCCCGTGAACTGCTTGGCCGGCAGGCCGCTCGGGCCGGGCATGCTCGGCACGGTGTACGCCTCGCCGAATGGCTCGTAGTCGGCCCGGGCGATGGCGGTACCGCTAGTGTCGAACACCACGCGTACCGATCCGAGGGCATCGTGCCCGTAGTACTCCACGGTCTCGGCCTGGGCAGCTGGCCCGTGGACCCACGATGCCGCCCCGACAATCGCAAACACCCGCACCCACGTCTTCGTCGCCCACGGCCGCGTCATGGATCCCTCCACGCGCACGACCTTGGCCCGACGCCACTCGCCTGCCCAAGCGACACTTTGCGCCAGCCGTCGGATGGCGCATTCTGACGCGTAGTGTCGCATCGGGATCGGCGGCTACGCCGATGTGCGCTGGCGGGTCGTCCTGCGCCGTCAACCTCAGCGGGCCGGGCAAGACGCGACACACAGCACGGACGCAGTCCTTACCCTCGAGGATCCGCCGCAGCCGGGAAGGCGTGCCGGGCGCGCCGTCGTGTCGCGCCCGCCTCAGCCCCGCGGGTTGCTCACCACGTCGAGCGCGACGTCGAGCCGCGGCGCCGAATGCGTGATCCAGCCCGATGAGATCACATCGACACCCGCCTCGGCCACGGCACGCACACCCTCGAGCGTGATGCCGCCCGACGCCTCGGCTACCGCACGGCCGCCGATGCGCATGACGGCTATCGCCAGGTCCGCCGGCGACATGTTGTCGAGCAACACCACCTGCGCGCCGGCGTCGAGGGCCTCGTCGAGCTGCGCAAGCGTGTCGACCTCGACCTCGATCGTCACCATGTGACTCGCATGCGTTCGCGCAGCCCGCACCGCGGCCCCGACGCCCCCGGCAGCCACGATGTGGTTGTCCTTGATCAGGACCGCATCGTCGAGCCCGAAGCGATGGTTGACGCCACCGCCGCAGCGCACGGCGTACTTCTCGAGCGCGCGGAGCCCCGGCGTCGTCTTGCGCGTGTCGGCGATGCGCGCGCGCGTCCCGGCCACGGCATCCACGAGACGCCGCGTGGCCGTCGCGATCCCGCTGAGGTGCCCGACGAAGTTGAGCGCCGTGCGCTCGGCGGTGAGGATGCCCTGCGCAGGCCCCGTCAGCGTGGCGACCACCGCGCCGGCCTCGACCATGTCGCCGTCAGACGCCGAGAGTCCGACGAGGATGCCGGCATCGACCTGCCGGCACGTTTCGACCACGAGCGGCAGCCCGGCGATGACACCGGCCGCACGCGCGACGAGGATGGCGCGCGCCTGCACGCCGGCTCCGATCGTCGCGGCGCTCGTGACGTCGCCTGCGCCGCCCAGGTCCTCGGCGAGCGCACGCGCGACGGCGTCGACCACCACGGCGTGGGGCACAGGGGCAATCATCGGACGCCCACCCCGGCCACCCGTGCGGCGTCGAACGCGACGGCGGGCGCCGCGACGGGCTCGATGAAGCTGCGGTGCGCCTGCTCCGCGTCAGCGTCGGGATAGTCGGCCCGATAATGCGCCCCGCGGCTCTCGGTGCGCGCGAGCGCCGACTCGGCCACGAGCCGCGCCACGTCGAGCATGTTGCGCGCGACGAGGTGCCCGGCCGCGCGCGGCGCGAGCGCATCGACGTCGGCGATCGCGCGCTCGAGCCCGGTCGCATCCCGCACCACGCCGACGTTGGCCCACATCGTCTCGCGAATCTGCTGCTCGATGTCGGGCTCCGGATCCGTCGAGAGGCCGTCTGCGTGGTCGGCCACCGTGAAGTGGTCGCCCGTGACGGCGATGCGCGCGGCGACAATCGCGTCGGCGACCGTGGCCCCGAACACGAGGCCCTCGAGCAGCGAGTTCGAGGCGAGCCGGTTGGCCCCGTGCACGCCGCTCGACGCGGCCTCGCCTGCAGCCCACAGCCCGGGCAGCGAGGTCTGCCCCACCTCGTCCACCGCGATGCCGCCCATGTGGTAGTGCGCGGCAGGCGACACGGGGAGGAGCTGCGTGCGCGGGTCGATCCCCGCCTTCATCGCGGCCTCGAAGACCGTCGGGAACCGATCCGGGAAGGCCGCGCCCACCGCCTGCCGCGCGTCGAGGTACACGGGCTGACCGCCGACCACGTGCGCGAACACGGCGCGCGCCACGATGTCGCGCGGCGCCAGTTCCGCGGCCGGATGCACATCGCGCATGAACCGGCGCCCGAGGCCGTCGACGAGGATCGCGCCGGCCCCGCGCAGGGCCTCGGTGAGCAGCGGCATCGGATCGAGCGTGGCCGCGAGCGCGGTCGGGTGGAACTGCACGAACTCGAGGTCGGCGAGCGTCGCGCCGGCACGCGCGGCCATCGCCAGGCCGTCGCCGGTCACTTCGGGCGAATTGGTGGTGCGCGCGTAGACGCGGCCGATGCCGCCGGTGGCGATGACCACCGCGGGCGCGAGGTACGCGGTGACGCCCGACGCCTGGATCACGAGCACGCCGGCGACGCGATCGTCGCGGCGGATCAGGTCGACGGCGTAGGCGTGCTCGACGACCTCGATGTCGCGGTGCGCGCGCGTGGCCACGGTCAGCGCCCGCGCGACCTCGGCGCCCGTCGCGTCACCACCGGCGTGCACGATGCGGAAGCGGCTGTGCCCGGCCTCGCGCCCGAGCGCGAGCGAGCCGTCGGCGGCGCGATCGAACTCGGCCCCGAGATCCTGCAGCCACTGGATGCGCGACGCGGCGCGGCCGGTCAGCAGCGCCGCCACGGCCTGCTCGCCGATGCCGCCCGACACGGCGACGGTGTCGCCCGCGTGCAGGGCCGGCGAGTCGTCGCGGCCAAGCGAGGCCGCGATGCCGCCCTGCGACCACGGGGTCGAGCCGCTCCAGCCGAGGGTGCCCTTGGTGATCACGGTGGCACGGCCGAGCGAGAGCGCGGTGGTCAGGCCGGCCACACCCGATCCGATGACGATGGCGTCGCGATGGGCGACGAGGTCGATGCGCAGCATGGTCAGGCCACCTTCCGCGACGCGCTGATCTCGAGCATGCGGTCGACGGCGCGGCGCGCGCGCGCGGCGACCGCCGGGTCGATCGTGACCTCGTGCTGCATGTGCTCGAGCGCGAGGCGGATGTTGTCGAGCGTGATGCGCTTCATGTGCGGGCACAGGTTGCAGGGCCGCACGAACTCGGTGCCGGGGTGCTCGACGGCGACGTTGTCAGACATCGAGCACTCGGTGACCATCACGACCGAGCGCGGGCGGTGCTGGCCGACCCAGTCGATCATGCCCTTGGTCGATCCCACATAGTCGGCCTCGGCGAGCACGTCGGGCGGGCACTCGGGGTGCGCGATGATCCGGATCCCCGCGTGCTGTTGGCGGTAGGCGCGCAGCTCCGCGCCCGTGAAGCGCTCGTGCACTTCGCACGCGCCGTGCCACAGGATGATCTGCGCCCGCACCTGCGACGCCACCCAGCGTCCGAGGTACTGGTCGGGCAGGAAGATCACGCGGTCGCTGCCGAGGGCGTTGACGATCTCGACGGCGTTGCCCGAGGTGCAGCAGACGTCGGATTCGGCCTTCACGTCGGCCGAGGTGTTGACGTAGGTGACGACGGGCACGCCGGGGTACTGTGCCTTGAGCCTCCGCACGTCGGCGCCGGTGATCGAGGCGGCGAGCGAGCATCCGGCCTCGAGGTCGGGGATGAGCACGGTCCGCGCGGGGTTGGCGATCTTCGCCGTCTCGGCCATGAAATGCACGCCGGCCATGACGATGACGCGCGCGTCGGTGGTGGCGGCGAGCTGGGCGAGCGCGAGCGAGTCGCCGGTGAAGTCGGCGACGGTGTGGTAGATGTCGGGCGTCATGTAGTTGTGCGCCAGGACGATGGCATCGCGCTCGCGCTTGAGGCGCTCGATGGCGATCACCGAGTCGGCGATGGCGGCGGCCTCGATGCCTGGCAGGGGCCGCGTGGCGAGGCGGGCGCGGATGGCGTGGGGGTCGAGTGGCGCGTGGGTGGTGGGCATGGCGTGTCGTGGCCTCGTTATACTCACATTGAGCATAACCATGAGACGCGGCTGCGCGCAAGATGTTTCACGCCGTCGGCGTGCGTGGGTAGCGGTCGATCGCGTGTGGGCCTGGCGCGGGGCGCGGGCGTCAGGCGGCGCCGGGATGGCCGAGGCCGGCGCGGGGACGCTCGAGCAGCACCTCGCGCCTGAACCTGAAGCGTTCGGCCGGGCGCCCGCCTGTGCCCGTCGTGCGTTCGCCGGTGCCCTCGACGAGGCCCGTGCGCTCGACCAGGCGGCGGAAGTTCTGCGTGTGCAGTTCGGCGCCGCCGAGAGCCTCGACGGTCTGCTGGAGCCCCGACAACGTGAAGGTGTCGGGCAGCAGCTCGAAGATGACCGGGCGATACGTGATCTTGCCGCGCAGGCGCCCGAGGGCGGTGGCCGCGATGCGGCGGTAGTCGGCGGCCATCGCGCGCGACGGCGGCAGCGCGCGTGCCGGCTCGGCGCCCCGATCGCGCCAGGCCTCGGCCACGCCGCCGGCCTCGTAGGCCAGCTCGTAGCGCTCGAGCACCTTCACGCCATCCCACGGTGCGCCGTCGAGCCCGAAGGTCGTCGCTGCGCGCAGGCGCCGCGCCTCGCGGGTGCGCCCGGCGGGCGCCTCCTGGATCCAGCGCCGCAACACGGGCGCGATGTGCCGATCCACGTACGGCGCCCTGCCGCGGCGGTCTTCCCACGGCAGCAGCTCGTACCAGTCGCGCCACGAGGCGCCGGCCAGCGGCGCGTCTTCCTTGATCAGCGCGAGGTACGCCACCGAGAGGTGCCGCGGGGCCCCGCGCGGCGCCCGTGGGCTGCGGCGCAGGTCGCCAAAGGTGTAGAGCTGCTCGACGTACCCGAGGTCGAGGCCGGCCTGCTCGGTGACGAGCCGGCGCATGCCTTTTTCGAGCGTTTCATCGGCGTTAGCGTCGAGCGGCCCCGACGGCAGCGCGTCGCCGACGGTGAGCAGGCGCGGCGCCGCATCGGTGACGGCCACGATGACGGCGTCGAGCGAAACGAGCAGGGTGGTGGGCATGCCGCAGGAGGGATGGCGCCGCGCCGGCACGGCCGGTGGCCGGCACCTGTGCCCGTGGCCGGGCGCACCGGGCCGCCCCGAAGGCGGCGCCGGTGCGTGGCCCGGACAACGATCAGCCGCGCTGTTCGATGGGCACGTACTCGCGGCAGGTGGCGCCGGTGTAGATCTGGCGCGGCCGCGTGATGCGCGTGTCGGGATCGTGACGCATCTCGATCCACTGGGCGATCCAGCCGGGCAGCCGGCCGAGCGCGAACATCACGGTGAACATGTTGACCGGGATGCCGAGCGCCTTGTAGATGATGCCCGAGTAGAAGTCGACGTTCGGGTACAGCTTGTGGCTGATGAAGTAGTCGTCGGCCAGGGCGATCTCCTCGAGCTTCATCGCGATCTCGAGCTGCTTGCTCTTGATCCCGAGCAGGGTGAGCACGTCGCCGCACGCCTTCTTGAGGATGACGGCGCGCGGGTCGAAGTTCTTGTAGACCCGGTGGCCGAAGCCCATCAACCGCGTGTGGTCCTTCTTGCTCTTGGCCAGCTCGACGAACTTGTGGACGTCGCCGCCCTCGGCCTCGATGCGATCGAGCATCTCGATCACTTCCTGGTTGGCGCCGCCGTGCAGCGGCCCCCAGAGGGCGCTGATGCCGGCGCTGATGCTGGCAAACAGGTTGGCCTTCGAGCTGCCGACGACACGCACGGTGCTCGTCGAGCAGTTCTGCTCGTGGTCGGCGTGCAGGATGAACAGCAGGTCGACGGCGCGCGCGAGGGTCGGATCGACGTGGTAGTGCTCGCACGGCGTGGCGAACATCATGTGCAGGAAGTTCGAGGCGTAGTCGAGCGCGTTCTGCGGATAGATGGAGGGCTGTCCGAGCGAGTGCTTGTATGAGGCCGCGGCGATCGTCGGCATCTTCGCGATGAGGCGCGTGATCGTGTCGTGGACGTGCTGGTCGGTCTCGGGCTGCTGGTAGAACGTCGCGAGCGCGCCCACGGCGGCGGCGCAGACGGGCATGGGGTGCGCATCCTTCGGGAGGGCGTCGAAGAAGCGGTTGAAGTTCTCGTGGAGCATCGTGTGGCGCGTCACGTCGGCGGCGAACGTGTCGAGCTCGGCCTTGGTGGGCAGCTCGCCGTGGATGAGCAGCCACGCGACTTCGAGGAAGGTGCTCTTCTTCGCAAGTTCCTCGATCGGGTACCCGCGATACCGCAGGATGCCCTTCTCGCCGTCGATGAACGCGACCTTGCTGCGGCACGCGCCGGTGTTGCCGAGGCCGGGGTCGAACGTGATCATCCCGGTCTTGGCGCGCAGCTGCGCGATGTCGATCCCGACTTCGCCTTCACTGCCCTTGATCAACGGCAGCGCAAGGGTGCCTCCGTCGTACTGCAGATTCACGGTGCCCGGCCCGGACGATGGTGCAGCAGTTGCCATGAAGAGTCCTCCTGATCCGGTCCAATTGTGCACCCATCGTGCCAGCAACGCGAGACGGAATCCGCAGCGAACCGATTCGGGGCCCGGTC